>CAZBAB010000001.1:0-18854 GCA_964489815.1 Candidatus Woesearchaeota archaeon
AAATTTAATCTTGGTTGCAGCTGAAACTGGGATTTCTAAGCAGGATTTTGATAATATGCTTGATTTTGAGAAAGAGCTTTTTGAAGAGCTTATGAAAGCTATTGAAAATTCAGAAAAAAAATTAAATGAGAAGTTGGATAGTAAGAATTTATCTAAGAAGAGAAATGAATTAATTATGTTTTTGGAGGATGTTGAAGAATTTGTAGGTTTTGATGGGAAACCTGTTGGGCCTTTTGATAAAGGACAGATTGCAAATCTTCCAAAAGAAATTGCAAAAATTCTTGTTGAAGGGGGAAGAGCAGAAATTTTAGAGAAATAAAAATATTTATTAAGTAATTTTTCTTTGCTTTGTTATGGATATAAAAATTTCAGCAATTTTTATTTTAGGTTTAGGGCTTATTTTAATTATTTTGGGGATTCTGGTTTCTTATATTTTTCTTTTTTACGGAATTCCTATTTTAATTATTGGTATTTTTGTTTTATTTAATAAATCTGAAGATAAAATAGAAAAAATAAAGTATGAAAGGAGGGAAAAATGAATGAAATGATTGTGACTACTGGAAATGAAATTCCTGGAAGAGAGATTGTGGAGATTTTGGGAATTGTTAAAGGAAGTACTGTTCGTGCAAGAAATTTTGCAAGAGATTTTGGTGCTAGCTTGAAAAACCTTGTTGGAGGAGAAATTAAAACTTACACTCAAATGGCAAATCATGCAAGAGATGAGTCTTTTAATCGTATGGTTAATGAAGCTATTGAGTTAGGTGCTGATGCAATTATAGGTATGAGGTTTTCAACTTCAATGATTTTGCAAGGTGCTTCTGAAATGGTTGCATTTGGAACTGCTGTTAAGTTAAAATAGGGTTTTAAGTTTTTTGTTTTTTATAAAAAGAGAATACTTTTGTAAAGATAGGGATAAAAAGTGAAATCAATTAAAGAGGACAAAAATATTTTTTTTGTAGTTAGTTTGATTATATTGGTTTTTTATTTTTTATTTAAATTTTAATTAAGTTTCTTTGCTTTAAATTTTAAAGTTTTGAGAATAAAGTAAAGCCTGCGGAGAGATTTGAACTCCCGACCTACTGCTTTCTTGCTCCCAAAGGAGTGAAAATGAAAAACTCCAAAGAATTTTTCTTACAAGGCAGCCGCTCTACCACTGAGCTACGCAGGCATAGAATTATTGAGAAGCATTTGTTTAAAAAATTATTCTTTTTTATTTCTTATGAAAGAGTATTGCTATTGTAGCTGAAGCAAATAAAGATATGAATATATTTATTTTTAAATCAAGACTAATAAATTCATTAAGTAGGTCATTAAGTATAGTATAAACTATTCCCCCTCCGACAGTTCCAATAAGCGCTGTTAGTAAAAATCTTATTATTTTATTTATATTTAATTAACTCTTTTTTATTATTTAAATTTATTTCTTTTTTTCTAAATAATTCTCAATTTTTAATATTTTTATTTCACAAGCAGATAAAGGATAAATTTTCTTTAGTTTTAAACTTAATTCTTTTTGTAATTTATTTTTAAGAATTTCTTCAAAAATTGTTTCTATTTTATTATTTTTTAAAGTTTTAGTTAGTTCTTCTCGTGCTTTTTGTCTTAATGCTTTTTTTACTTTTCTTGAAACTCTTCTTCGTGTAACTAAAAAAGGTTTGATTCTTACTTTGGCATCTTTTGTTTTTGTTGAAAAAGAATCTTCTACATAATTTGTTCCTTTTCTTACCATTCTTTTTAAGCATACTGGGAGAAGTCTTAGTTGCTGTGGATATGCTATTGCTTTTTCATTTTTTATTAAAACTTTGAACTGCATTAATGCAGGTTTTCCTTTTAAGTTTCTTGTTATATCATATTTTAAATATTTTCCATTAAGTTCCTGCTTTTCAAATGCTATTAAATGAGTTTCTTTTTTAAGCAAGGGAATTTCTACTTCAAAAAATCTTTTTTTTCTTTTTGCTATTGCCATTGAAAACAACCCCCTGGTTTTTTTTGATTTTTTCTGTATTTCATTGAATATTGCATAAACAAAATTTTATTTTTGTTTTCTTTTTGTTTAAATTTTTGTATTATCATTATTCTTGTAAGATTTTACTTGTTCTTTTTCCCTTTTTTTTATAATGTGATTTTCCACACACAGTGCAAGTATACATTATATTTGTTTTTTTAGTTGTTTTTGTTTTTCTTTTATGTTTTGCTTGAGGGGGTTTAGAACCCCATTTTCCAAGGTTTCCTATCCCTCTGGCAAGTCCTCTTAGTTTTGCCCGAATTCTTCCACCTCCGCGGGTCATACTTCCTCTTTTAAATCCAGTTCCGATTATTTTTATTTTGTGTTCTGTTCTTTTATTGCAATAGGGGCAAAATCTTTTAGTTGTTTTTGGAATTTTCATAATTTTAGGATTAAAAGTTTCTTTATAAAGTTTTTTATATCTTGGTCCCGTAGTTTTTTTATGCATAGAGTAAAATTTATGAAAACAGAACAAAGGAGGTTTCTAAAAAAAGTTATGAAAAATTTAAATTGTTTAACTTTAAGAGAATTGGCAAATAGAATGGATTTTAATTATTCAACTTTGAAAAATTATTTTTCTGAAAAAAGACTTTTGCCAGAAGATTTTTTTAATGATTTGTGTTATATTTCTCAAATAAATAAGGATTCTTTGAATTTTAAATTACTTCCTAAGAATTTCGGGCAGGTTGCTGGTGGAAGAGCTTTAAGAAAAGTTTAAATAGTTTAATTTATTTTAATAAAAATGAAAGCATTATCTAAATTTGGATTTTTTATTTTCTTAGTTTTGGGTTTGTATTTAGTTAATTCTGGATTTGAGTTTTTTGCAATGCCTAATTCTATTCTTACTTTTGAAAAATGGATTTTTTTAATTGCAGGAATTTTTTTAATTTTTGCAGGTTTTAAATTTTTATTACATAAGAAGTCTTCTTTATCTTATTAATAATTGTTATAAATACTAATAAGGTTTAAATATGTGCTTTGCATATTTTTTTTATGAGGTTTAATAAGGAAAAAGAGGGTTTTTTTTTGTTCTTTTTTAAAAATTCTCTTAGTAAATTAAAGCAAAAAAGAGGGCAAGTTACTATTTTTATTATAATTGCAATTGTTCTTGTTGCAGCGATTATTTTTTATTTTACTTTAAGGGGAAATCTCAATAAAACACAAATCCCTTCTTCTTTGCAAGCTCCTTATACACAATTTTTAAGTTGTTTAGAAGAGCAAACTAATTTAGGAATTCATCTTTTAGAACAACAAGGAGGTTATATTAAACTTCCTGAATTTGAACCTGGTTCTCCTTATTCTCCTTTTTCTTCACAATTAGATTTTGCTGGAAATCCAATTCCTTACTGGTATTATTTAGATTATGAGGGCAAACCAAAAGAGCAGGTTCCTTCTTTGTCAAATATGGAATCTGATTTAGGAGATTTTATAAACAGACAAATTCAAACTTGTAATTTTGATAAATTTTATGAAGAAGAATATGATATTAATTTTTCACAACCTAAAGCATCTGTTAAAATTCTTGATAATAAAGTGATAGTTAATCTTGATATGGATTTTTTTATTTCCAAAGCTGATGAGAATACCCTTATAAAAAAGCATAAAATAGAAGTTCCTTCTTCACTTGGAATTCTTTATAAGGAATCTAAAAGACTTTATAATTTAGAACAAAAAACTTTATTTTTAGAGAAATATGCTATTGATGATTTAAGGCTTTATGCTCCTGTTGATGGGGTTGAAATTGAATGTGCCCCAAAAGTTTGGGTTGCTAATAAAGTTTTTCAAGAACTTGCAGATGCAATTGAATTTAATACAATGGCTTTGAAAACAAAAGGAGATTCTATTAAAACTGATTCAGATAAATATTTTGCAATTGATTTTGAATCTAATTATGGTGTTCGTTTTTTGAATTCTAAAAATTGGGTTCATAAGTTTGAGGTAAATCCTACACAAGGAAATTTATTGGTTGCGAAACCTGTTGGAAATTCTCCTGGCTTGGGTATTTTAGGTTTTTGTTATATTCCTTATCATTATGTTTATAATATTTACTTTCCTGTTTTAGCACAAGTATATTCTAAGGAGGAGATTTTTCAATTTCCAATGGCAGTAGTTATACAAGGAAATAAAGAAAGAAAGGCTTTGCCTGCTGTTTCTCAAGGATATGAAGAAGAAGTTTGCAAGTATCCAAATACTCTTATTTCTGTGAAAGTTTATGATTCAGATTTAAATCCAATTAATGCAAATATTACTTATACTTGTCTTGGGCAAATTTGTGATATTGGGCAATCTAAAAATGGAGATTTATTCTTTCCTCAATGTGTAAATGGAACTCTTACTGCAAGTGCAAAAGGTTATGCAGATGAAAAACTTTTATTATCTACAGTTGATGAGGGAAGTATAGAATTAATTATGAGAAAATTACATAAGATTAATGTTGATTTAAAATTAGACTCCAAGAATTATAATGGGCAGGCATTGATTACCTTTATTTCTCCTAATTCAGTTAAAACACTTTTATATCCTCAACAAAAAAATGTAGAATTAAGTGAGGGAGATTATGATATTCAGGTTCAAATTTATAAGAATTCTTCTTTAAAGATAGGAGCTACAACACAGCATCAGTGTGTTAAAGTTCCTCGTTCAGGTATTGCAGGAGCATTTGGTTTTACTAAACAAGAATGTTATGATATTCAAGTTCCAGAACAACTTATTACAAATGTTTTAGCAGGAGGAGGAAAACAGGAATTTTATATTTTAGAATCAGATTTAGCTTCATCAAATTCAATTATTATTAATTCAAAAAGTTTTCCTGTCCCAACATCAGTTGATAAACTTCAAGAAAATCAAAATCTTTTTGAGCAAGGGGGTTTGGATATTCATTTAACATGATTAATAAAAAATATTTTTTAATTTTTGTATTTGTTTTTTTATTTTTAATTTCAGTAGTTTTAGCTTCTTCTTTATCTTCTTATAAATATCAATCTATTCAACCAGGTTTTTTAAATTATGAATCTAAAAGCTTTCAGGAAATGTGCAAACCAGGACAAGATTTTATTCTACAAATACCCCCTCAAGGGTGTGTTCCTTCTATAATCCCAAGTGCATTACTTGAAGAACAAGATGTAACTGTGTTTTGCCCAATTCAAGCTTATAAAGTAAATCCTTTAATTGATGTGGATATGATTAAAAGCATTTCAATTACTGGGAAATATCCTCCTGAAGTTGGGGGAGTTGGTTTTTTTCCTGTTCGTGCAGCTATTGACAGGCAAGTTTATTTAGATGATTCTTTTTCAAATAATATTGGTTATGCTATGATTAAATTAAGAAGGCAAAGAAATGCTTCTAAAATAAAAAAATTAATCTCTGGAAATTTAACTGCAAAAATTCTTTATGATATTGAAGATTCTTTTGGAGCAGGAAAGACAGCATATTATATGCCCCTTTTGGGAAATAAAGAGTGGGAAGAAAAAAAAGGGCAATATTCTTTTTGGAATAAACAAGGATATTTAAAAATAAAGGACATTAGGGATGACTCTGCTGAAGTGGAAGTTTATCAAAAAGATCATAAAATAGCAGATGTAAATTTAAAGATTGGGGAGTTTTCAAATTATATTTATATTCCTGGTGCAGGTTGTGCTGCAGGATTTAAAATAAAATTAGATGGTATTTCTTCTCCAAGAATTAGGGCTAAGTTAAATATTAATGGGGATATTCTTGAATTGCAAAAAGGAGATCGCTTTGAGCAGGGAAAATGTAAAATTGAAGATATAGAAAAAATAGGAATTATACAGAGAGTAAAACTTAATTGTTTTGATGATAATTTAGGAAGGAAAAAAGTGGATTTAACTTATCTTCCTAAAGTTCAACTAAAAATTGATGGGACCCCCAAAGAGGTTGAGGTTGGTGAACAGATTTATAATTATAAAGATAAGGGAGAAAATAGATATGTTTATTTAGGTTATTTGCAAGATAGAGGGGACCAAAATTTACATACTGAATTTATTGTTTTGAAGGAAAATAAAGAAAAATTAGATGATTCTGATTTAAAATTAGTTGCAAGAATTGCTGAGAGTTCAGATTACAGGGCTAATGCAGGAAAGGAAACTCTTCCTCATGTTTTTGGGCAGGTTGTTGAAGCAGTTGTAGGTCTTGGTTCAAGATTAAACAGCTGGTTGGTTAATGGAGAGACTTTCAGGGGAATTGATGAAGGAGAAACAAAAACACTTTGGGATGATAAGGAAATTACTTTTGAGGGGTTGGTTGGTCCAAGAGATTTTCCTTTAGATAATGAGGTAAAAGAGAATTATGATGAAGCAATTAAGAATTATGATTTAGTTTTAAGCACTTATTTTAATACAAAATATCCAGATACAGAAGAGAATCAGATGACTGAAGGAGAAAAAGCTTTTTATGAAAAAATTTCTCTTATGAAATCTGTTGGTTTAAGAAAGAGTGCAAGGGATGCTTGCGAGGAATATGCTTCTTTGCATAAAGATTTGCCTGAGAAATTAAAAGATGTTTGCGATAAAATTAGTTTGTCTAATCAAGAATCTTCTTTGCAGAGATTTTTCATTAATAAGAAAGTAGTAGATATTAATTTATTGGGAGTATATGAACCTTCTTTTGAAGATGCTGGTGCAGTTGTTTATGTAACTAAGCCTGATGGTCAGCCACAAAAGTATAAACTTTCTTTAGGGCAAATTGTTTATTTGGATGACAAAGGGGGATTTATGAGTTTAGAGGATGTATCTGGGAATTCTGCAAAACTTAAGATTTCTCTTCCAAAAGGAGCTTTTAAATCTGCTGAAGATTATCTTTTTAATAATTTTGAAACTTTAAAACTTAATGATGAACCTAAGAATTTTGGAAGTTTTTATTCTTTTTCTTTGGAGAAGGTTAATGTAAAAAAATATGCAAAAGTAGTTGTTCTTCCAAAGACAAATAATAATTTTGGAACTGCTGATTTTAGATTTAATATTGCTGTTGAAAAGAGGAAGATTCAATTGTCTCCTGAAAAAATAAAAAGAAAAATTGAGCATTTAGATAAGGTTATTGCTGATTGGAAAAAAATCTCTGATAAGCTGGATAAAACTGTGGAGTTTTTTAATGATGCTTGTATGCTTACTGGAGCTTATTATACTTTAAAGAATTTTTTAAATAATGCTTATTTTTCAAAAGGAGAAGGAATTGCAAGAAACAAAATTATGAATGGAAGAGGGGGTTGGAATGAATTTTGTTCTAAGCCAGAGAGTATAAATAAATATGGAAGTAAAGAACAATGCTTGCTTAATAATTCTGATAAAATTGATGCACAGGTTAAGAAATATCAGGAAATACTTGCTGAGCAAAATAATAAAATTAAACAAATGCAAAAGGACAAAAAATATATTGAGCATAGCTCTATTTTTGGAGATAATATTAATACTGAACTCTTGAAAAAAGATTATGTTGATGAAAATTATAAGAGAAAATTAAAAGAAAATTTAAAAAAGAAATTTGGAGATTCTATAAATATTCAAGGAAAAACAATTAAGGTTGAAGATTTTGTAAATAGTCTAAATGCTTCTAAGCTTTCAATGGAGCAAATAAAAGATTTAGAGTTAAATTCTGAATTGTATTTTAAGGATTCTGAATTATCTAAAAATCCTGAGTTGTCTTTTGATATAGGAGGGAATAGTTTTGGAAAAGGAGAATTACAATATATTCTTGGGCAAATTTCCAAAGAAAAAGAACTTGAAGAAAAACAAGATGTTCTTGTTAAAGAAACAGGTGTTTCTGCAGATAAAATGACTTTTGTTTCTGGTTCTAATGCTAAATCTAAACCTTGGCATGGATTATATCTTAAAGATGTTGATAAAAATCTTTTTGATTCTTTTAAGGAGAGGATTCCTTCTGACACTCCTGTTGAGATTGTGCATGATGAAACAGGAAAAGCATATTTATTAGAATTAGAACTTAGTGGTGGGGAATATATTATTAAAAATGCTTATGATATTAAGACTAAGGAAAAGCTTGATGAAAATGTAAGAAAGTCTAAATTTAATTTTCATTTTGAAAAATATGATGCAAGTTCTTATAAAAATGAATATAAGAATGCTAAATTAAAGTATTATGAGCATGGTGAATTTAAAGGATTGCCTGCTCTTGTGCCTTTTGATTTAGAAAATGGTTGGTATGTTTTAATTAAAAATCGTGCTGGAAGTTATGATGCTTCTGGAAAAGTAAATGTATTTTATTTATGTAATGTTGGTAAGAATGGACTTGAAGAGCAAATGCAATCTGATGATGTGTGTAGAAGTTTTGATTATAATACTCGCCAAGTTTATTCTGGATTTCCTAATTTAGATGAAAGATTAACCAAGAAAAAAGTTGATGAAGCTGTTGATGCAATTATTCAAGCATCTAAAGCACATAAACAAGGAGCAAGATATGCTATAATTAATCATAAGAAAATTGAGGTGGGAGAACCTATGCTTGGAACTCCTGCTATAGATTGCACTGATTTTATGTCTCCAAAAGATTGTCAAGTCTGGTTTAATGTTTGTGACCCTGTTTTATGCCCCCCAAGCAGATGTGATTTTGGAGGAAAATATCCTGTAGAAAATGTTGTTCAATCAGGAATTATTGGAAGTTTAACTTTATGTCTTCCTAATTTTGAAGAAGGAATTTATGTTCCTGTTTGTTTAACAGGTGTTAATGCTGGGCTTAAGTCTTGGATTGCAGTTATGCAGAATTATCAAGATTGCTTAAAGCACAATTTAAAAACAGGGGAAGTTGTGGGTGTATGTGATGAAATTCAAAGTATTTATTTATGTGAGCTTTTTTGGGAGCAAGGAACCTTTTTATTTAATTTTGGAAAGAATTTATTTTCTAAAAAAATTTTAGGAGAAGGAGTTCATGGGGGAGGGGAATATTTAGAATTTTCAAGTGCTTTTGATAGTGCAAGGAAATCTGCAGATTTTTTTACACGCTCTTATGCTGTTGGTTCAACTAAAGTATTTAATAAATTAACTACCCAAGATGTTGGAACAACTTTTTGTAGAAGATTTATTTCTGGAAGTTTTCCAAATACAGCCCAGTTAGCTGGAAGAGTTGGGCAATTAGATTCTCCTGTCCAGTTTTATGCTAATTTTGAAGAAAAAAGTTTTAATACAGCAGTAAATCCTCCAATTTCTTATTATAGTGTAACTTATTCTATTTATGCAGGGGAGAATACTGGAGGAGAATACCAAGTTTATTTAACAGATGAGGGTGAGACTTCTTATTATCAGCATTCTCGTTCAAGAATTGTTGTAGCCACAGGTTATCTTCCTGCAGGACAATCTATTACTGATAAAAAAGATTTTACTGATGTTTCAGGATACAGGCAATTATGTGTAAGATTTAATAATGTTATAAAATGTGGATTTAAACAAGTAACAACTAATTTTGCATTAAATTATGTTAAAGATAAATATGTTCAAAGTCAAGTTGGAAATGCAAATATTAAAACAGAAGAGCAGTGTTTACAAGGAACAAGAAGTGCTTATAGTTTAATTAATCCAAATATTCAAGCAGGATCTGAGAATTTAATTAACCCAAGAATTTCAGAATATAATATTGTTCGTGTTTGTTCTACTGATAATCCAGGTAAGGGTATTGATGAATTTTGGAATGTTCCAAGTAAATCAAGATGGAGAAAAGTTGGTTATTGTGGTTCAGAAAATATGGGGTGCTGGCTTGATACACAATCTTTAGAAGGTAGTTTTAATTGGGCTTCTAATCTTAATCAATCTTTGCAAAATGTTACTAATTCTTATTTGTCTTCTTTGAAAGATAAGTTTATTTCTTCTAAACAATTTAAATCTCTTATTAAGGATATTAAGTCTCATAATAAAACTAAACAAGGTTATACCCAAGCTATTGAAAAGATTGACTCAATTTTTTCAAATCCTGATTTGCTTCTTCTTGATTTTCAGAAAGCACATTTATATTTATTAGAAGGAAATGCTTATTCTTGGATTGCAAGAAATATTTATGATTCTAAGGAATTTCCTATTAAAAAGAGCAAACAAATCACAAAACCTCTTAAATCTAATTTAAAGCCAGGAGATTTCTTGTATGGTGGAGATGAACTTTCTGCTATTATTTTTCAATTTGAGGGTGGGAAAGTATATTATTCTTATTGGGGAGATGAATGGCATGTTTCTTTGGATAAAAAGAAATGGTATAATGCCTCTGAATTTAAAGATTTAGATTTTTCGTCTAAGAAGGAGCTTTCTCCTAAATTATTTTTTGATGATACCTATCCTTTGATTTTTAAAATAGATAATTTTTACACTAAATATGATGAGAAAGAAGATAAATGGTTGTTTTCTAAGTTTCCTAAAAATAGGAAAAACTGGAATTGGAAAAAGATTAAGGCTGAAAAATCTGATTCAAAAAATCAAGAAGGAGTGTTTGCTTCTGAAATATCTAAAGATAAAGAGGATCTTATTTTATCTTTAAGCAAAAAACAAGATTTTAAGCAAGGGATTGATTTGATAATCTCTTCTTTATCTAAAGGAGATGTTAATTTTTTTGATGTTGGAAATGTTAGTTTTAGAAAAGAAGGTGGAAAGATTTTTTCTTTTATGTCTAGCAATACTGGCAAGGGAATATATTTTACATTTGAGGATAATGAGTGGAAGTGGAAAGATCCTTTTAAGAATTTTAGATTTAAATCAGTTTCTAAGGTAGATGGTTTTCCTTTTAGTTCAACTTTAATTCTTAATCAATTACAAGGAAAGAATTTTTCAGAAGGTGCAAAGGTAATTTTTAAATTAGCAGATGCTAAAGGAGAATTGATCCCTTCTAAAGAAGGAGAGATTATTTCACAATTAAATGGAAATGATTTTGATTTTGGGCTTGAGTTGTTTTTAAAAAATTATATTTTAATGAGGAAAGAGTTTTCTTCAATCAAAGCTGGAAATATTAAGTTTGATGATAAAGGAGTTTTTGATGCTTTTGTTTCTGGAGCAAGAATTAAATTTAAGTTTGAAGAAGGCAAATGGTATTGGATGCCTGCATTTCTTGAGGGGGAGGAGGAGTGGAAAGAGGTTTCCAATACAAAAGATATTTCTTATAAGATTGAAGTAGGAAAGTCTATGGGGAGAGATGTAAGAGGTAAGAATTCTGAAATAGCTACTTTTACTTTAGATTCTAATCAAAAAAATCTTTTCAAAGAATTACAAGGAAAGGATTTCTTAGAAGGTGCGAAAATAATTTTTGATTTCGAAAAAGTGAGAGGAACTTTGCGTGGAGAAGAAAATGTTAAGGCTTTTCTTGAAAAACAAAATTCAAATGATGTTAATGGAATTTTAAAAGACATAGAAAATGAAAAGACTTGTGAAGATTGTGGAAAAGATAAACATTGGTACACCTTTGATGCTGGAGATAGATGTACTGAAGAGCAATGTTTAGCTATTGGAAAAAAGCTTAATTTAGAATGTATTCCAAAAAAGATAGGCCCTATTGTGCAATGCATTACAAAAGGAAAAGAGCTTGAAGATAGAAAAGGAGTTCATTATAATTTTAAAAAATCCAGAACAGAAGCAGAGGTTATTCGTGCTATTCAGAAAACAGGGAGTGTCAGTGATTCATGTGTAAATTATGTTCATCTTGCTGTTGAAGCTTCTAAAAAGTATGATATTGCAGACCCTCTTTTATTGATTGCTGTAATGCAGCAAGAAAGTGGGTGTGGAGACCTTAAAAATACTTATACTGCTGATTGCTCTGGTTTAATGCAAGTTTGTTCTTATGAAATGTGTAGTAGTGATTTAGGCATTCCTAATAAAGACTTTTTGAGAAAGCCTAAGAATGCTAATAAGAATATTGCTTGTGGTGCAGAAATCCTTAAAAAATATTATGAGAAATATAAACATGGTTTAACTTTTCAGGGTTGTTCTAATAGAAATGTTAGGTATTATGGATGGGAGGGTGCTCTTAGAGGATATAATGGTGTTGGTTGTCAAACCAATAAACAAGGAGAAAAGATTTATTCTCAAGATTATTATGTCGAGAATGTAATGAATTATTATAATCAGCTTGCTAATGCAGTGAGTTAATTTTAAGTTTAGTTATTTCTAAGAAAAGCTTTTATACAAGGGATTTATTTAATTTTATGTGGGAGTGCCGGAGTGGTCAGGCATTCATATAAATATTGAGGTTCAGTTTTGTCTGTTATGTAAAAAATGGAAAACACACCAGGCGAAACGAGTTTGACCACAAAAAATCTAAAATGCGGGAGTGCCGGAGTGGTCAAACGGGACAGGCTTAGGACCTGTTGGCTTAGTGCCTACGAAGGTTCGAATCCTTCCTCTCGCATTATTTTTTCTTAGAATCCTTTTCTTTTTGCTTAACTTTTTCTTCAAGCTTAAGTTTTGCTATTAATTCTTTATATCGGTTTCTAATTGTTACTTCAGTAATTCCTGCTATATCTGCAACTTCTCTTTGTGTTTTTTTCTCGTCGTTCATTAATGCTGCAACATAAAGTGCTGCTGCTGCAATTCCTGCTGGGCCTCTTCCAGAAGTCAGTTCAACTTCTTCTGCTTTTTTTAAGACCTTTAAAGCTTCGTTTTGTGTTTTTGGAGATAGTTTTAGAACTGAGGAAAATCTAGAAACATAATCTTTTGGAGAGGATTGTTTTACTTTTATTCCGAGTTTTCTAATAATAAATCTGTAAGTTCTTCCAATTTCTTTTCTTTCTACATCAGATGCTGTTGCCATTTCATCAAGGGTTCTTGGAATGTTATAAGACCTACAAGCTGCATAAAGGCAAGCAGAAATTACTGATTCCATACTCCTTCCTCTTACAAGCCCTCTTTGTAAAACATAATTGTAAATTCTTGAAGCTTCATCTCTTACAACATTTGGTAAATTTAAATAAGAAGCAATAACTCTTAGTTCTGCCATTGCAAGACGTAAGTTTCTTTCAATTGATGTTGAAACTCTTTCTTGCCATCTTTTTAATCTCAAAAATTTTCTTGTCTGTTTTGGTTCTAATCTGTAAATATCTGAAATTTCTCCAACATTTGTTGTTAAGCCCTTATCAAATTTTTGCATAGAAATAGGTGCTCCTCCTCTTCCTTTTTTTTCTTTTTTATCAAATTTTCCTGACAGATCTATTCCAGTATCTGCCATTTTATCTTCAATAACTAAACCACAATCATTACAAATCACTTCTCCTAATTGTGGATCAAAAGTAATATTTATACTTCCACACTCTGGACATTTTTTTACAAAAGTCATATAATTGAGATATAAAATATTTAGCGTAACCTTTATAAAGGATTACTATTTATAAAGCTTTCGGTTTTCATTGTCTTGCTTAAATAGTAAATTTTTTAAAACTATTCAATAAGAATTCCATTTACCATACCTTCTTGACTTGGCCTGTTTGTTATTTTTACTTTTCCAAGTTCTGTCTCAACAATTGTCCCTTTTGTTAATATATTTTGTCGAGCAAGAAACCTGTTTGAAGGGGTTTGTAGAACATTTTTTATTTCTGTTTTTTTTATTTTGTCCTTAATTTTTACATTTATTATTTTTGCTTTTAATAAGAAGGTTTTTTTATTTCCTCCTCGTGTTTTTTTTGTTTTTCTTTTTTCTTTTTCTTTTTTTACAATTTTTTTTTGTCCTGCTCTTTCATAGGATTTCTTTTTTCTTCTTGAAATATATTTTCCACCAGTTATTTTCTTACCTTTTCTTGTACTCATGATTATTCAATTAAATTTTGATTTATAAACTTTCCTAATTAATTTATTTGGATAGGGAAACCTTTATAAATAAGATTTATCAAAATCAATTATGGTAAATGGAATTGAAAGACCTTTAGATTTGTTAAACAACTCCAAGGGGCAAGAAGTTCTTGTTCATTTGAAGGGAGACAAACAATTTGTTGGAACCCTTTTAGCCTTTGATATCCACATTAATTTGGTGTTGGATAATGTAAAGGAAATGCAGAACAATGAAGTTAAGAGAAACCTTGGCTTAACTTTTTTAAGAGGAGACACTATAATTTTTATCTCTCCAGCTTCTACTGCCTTAAAAAAATAAATTTAACATTTAGTAAGCGTTTGCCCTGTAATTTTCGCTGGGGTTGAATTCTTAGTTGCTAAACTTAGCTAAGCTTTTTTAATTATTGCTAAATTATTTAAACCTTGTTTTTGTTTTTTATTCTATGACAATTAAAGTTACATTTTTAGGAACTGGAGCACAAATTCCCACCTCTAAAAGGCATCATCCTGCTATTTTGCTTAGATATAAAAAAGAAAATATACTTATTGATTGTGGGGAAGGAACTCAGACGCAATTTAGAAAAGCGAAGCTCAATCCATGCAAACTTACTCGAATTTTAATTACGCATATTCATGGGGACCATGTTTTTGGATTGCCAGGACTTTTTTCTACTCTTTCATCAAATGATTATAATAAAACTCTTTTTATTTATGGACCTGTTGGAGTTAAGAAATTAATTAAAGGAATTATAAAAGTATTTAATCTTAAAATAGAATATAAAATCAAGATTAAAGAAATTTCTGGACACACGAGATTTTTAGATGAAGAGGAGTTTTATTTAGAATCAGAATCAATGAAACATGGAGTTCCTTGTAATGCTTATTGTTTTGTGAAAAAAGGTTTAAGAAGAATTGACAAAGAAAAACTAAAAAAATTTAAATTACCCTCTGGCCCTTATCTTAAAAAATTAAAACAAGGAAAAGATATTTTTGTTAATGGTAGGAAATATTCTTTTAAAAATCTTACTTTTGTAGAAAAAGATGTGAAAATATCAATTGTTATGGATACTTTATATAATAGAAAAATAATTCCTTTTGTGAAAAATTCTGATTTGCTCATTTCTGAGTCTAGTTTTGGACATGAATTAAAGGAACAAGCAAAAAAACACCATCATTTAACTGCTAAACAAGTTGGGATTATTGCTAAGAAATCAAATTCAAAAAAATTAATTTTGACTCACATAAGCCATCGTTATGAAAAGGATATGGATTTTATTTTAAATCAAGCAAAAAAAGAGTTTAAGAAAAGTTTTTTGGCTAAAGATTTAGATAGTTTTGAGGTTTAAAATTAAATATTAAATTTATATAAAACTTTTTCAAAATTTTGAACTTTATTGTTTTTTATTTTTATGCCTTCTTTTTTTAGCATCTCTATTTTCTTTTTGCTTGATTTTGCAAAGCCTCCAACATTTTTATTGCTTCTTACCACTCTATGGCAGGGCACTATTGGAGAATAGGGATTCTTTTTTAAGGCTGTTCCAATTGCCCTATAAGCCTTACTATTTATTGCTTTTGCTAAAATTTTATAAGTTGTTATCTTTCCTTTTGGGACTTCTTTAAGCTTTGCATATATTTTTTCATAGAATTTATTGGGCATGATAAATGTATTTTTTTAATTATAAATATTAAAATGCCCCGGACAGGATTTGAACCTGCGACTTTCAGCTTTCCTCACGGAACTTAGAAGGCTGACACTCTATCCAGACTGAGTTACCGAGGCATGATATTATATTGATGTAGGACTTTAAAAATTTTACATAATTTTTTAAATGCTGCTTTTTTATAATTAATATGATAGTTACAAAATCTTTGCCTTATTCAAAAATAAAAAAACATTTGAAAAAGACTGATAAAATTGGGGTGATTTCTTGTAATAGTTGCGTTAGAATTTGTGGAACAGGAGGAGAGAAACAGATGAATGCTTTGGCTTTTAAATTAAAAAAAGATGGATTTAATGTGGTTGATATTGATTTAATTGGTGCTCCTTGTAATTATGAATTATTAAATAAATCTCAGCTTCATGGCAATGTGCAAGTTGTGTTATCTTGTGATGCTGGTTGTTATAATTTAAAAAAGCTTTTTCCAAAGCACAAAATTATACCTGCATTAAAAACTTTGGGGCTTGGAGCCCATGATGGAAAGAAAGTTGCTCTTGTTAAAAAAGTATGTGATTAAAAAGTTTTAAATAACATTTTCTTATTGTTTTTGTGTGTGCGGAGGTGGCACAGCGGCTACTGCGTCCGCCTGCAGAGCGGATTTTCGCGGGTTCGAGTCCCGCCCTCCGCTTTATAAGAAACTTTAAATACTTTGTAGTGCCTAAATTGATATGGCCTTTATTGTTAAGAAAAAAATCAAAGGAAAAGAATATTATTATCTTCGGGAATCAAAAAGAATTGACGGAAAGGTGAAATCTATTTGTAAGGCATATCTTGGAAAAACTCTAAAAGGAGCAAAGAAAAAGTTAAAGGAAATGGAAAAAGAAAACTCTGAGAAGAAAAAAAAGATTGTTAAAAGTGAGCCCGTTGTGATTACTAAAATTTCTATTGAAGAGCTTGCTAATTTTTGCAAAAGAAGAGGTTTTGTTTTTAAGTCAAGTGAGATTTATGGAGGGTTTTCTGGTTTTTGGGATTTTGGTCCTTTGGGTGTTGAAATGTTTAATAACATTAAAAAAGAATGGTGGAATTTTTTTGTTAGGGAAAGAGAGAATATGGTTGGAATAGATGCAAGCATTATTTCTCATCCAAGAACATGGAAGGCTTCAGGACATTTGGAGTCTTTTAATGATGTTTTTGTGAAATGTAAGAAGTGTGGTAAGACAAGAAAATTGGATGAAGGAGAGTTTGGAAAAGTTAGGTGTGAGAATTGCGGAGGAGAATATGAATCTCTTGGGAAGTTTAATTTACTATTTCATACACAGGTTGGGGTTATTGATCCAGAAATTGCTTATCTTAGGGGAGAGACTGCGCAATCAATATTTATGGATTTTAAATTAGTTCAACAAACTTCTCGAATGCAATTGCCTTTTGGGATTGCTCAGATTGGAAGATGTTTTAGAAATGAAATTGCTCCCAGGGATTTTTTATTTAGGAGTAGGGAATTTCATATTGGAGAGTTTGAGTTTTTTATTAATCCTGAAGAAAAAAAATGTCCTTTGCTTAAGGCAAAGCATCTTAAGTGCAAGTTTAGTTTTTCAGATGAAGAAACCCAGTTAAAAAATTCTGAAAAGTTGAAAGAGGTTACAATTGAGAGTTTGATTAAAAAAAAGAAATTAGGAGAGTGGCATGCATATTGGCTTGCAGAACAGATTTTTTGGTTTAGAAGTTTGGGCTTAGAGAAAATTAAGATTCGTGAGCATACTAAGAAAGAACTTGCTTTTTATTCTTCTGCGACTTTTGATATTGATTATGAATATCCTTTTGGAAGTAAAGAAATTGCAGGTAATGCTAATCGGGGGCAGTATGATTTAAGGCAACATGAAAAAGAGAGTAAATCTAAGATGGAGGTTTTTGATGAGAAGAGTGGAAAGAAGGTTGTTCCTCGGGTGATTGAGCCAACTTTTGGTATGGAAAGAATTTTTTTGGCTTTGTTGACAAATGCTTATTGTGATGATAAAAAAAGAGGAAATATTATTTTGAAATTGCCGGCTAAGATTGCACCAATTAAGGTTGCTGTGTTTCCTTTGATTAAACGGGATGAATTAGAAAAGATTGCAAGAGAGATTTTTGAAGATTTAAAAAAAGAATTTAATTGTGTTTATGATAGTTCAGGAAGTATTGGTCGTCGTTATGCGAGAAATGATGAAGTAGGAACTCCTTTTTGTTTAACTGTTGATTTTGATTCAATCAAGAAAAAAGATGTTACTATTAGAGATAGAGATTCTACAAAACAAATTAGAGTGAAAATTGCTGATTTAAAAAATATTTTGAGGCAATTGCTCGTCGGAGAAAAAAATTTTTCTTCATTTTTATGATTTTAAAAAACTTTTTAAACTTTTATTCCTTAATTTAATTAATTAAATTGAGGTGATTTAAATGGCACAACCAAAAACTCCAAAGCAAATAGATATAAAGATAAGGTCTTTAAAGAAGCAAATTAAGACTTTGGAAGCCAAAAAGAAAAAAGTGCTTTCTGCTAAGAAGAAGGCAAAGAAAAAAGTTAAGAAGAAGACAGTGAAAAGAAAAAAGAAAGTAACTAAGAAAAAGGCAAAGAAAAAAAAGAGAAGGTAAATTTGCTTTTATTTTTATTTTTGATATTTTAAATTAGTTTTTACTTTATAAAATGAAAGATTGTATTTTTTGCAAAATGGCAAGTGGGAAAGTTAAAGTTAAAAAGATTTATGAAAATGATAATTTCTTTTCAATTCCTGATAAAAATCCTTCTGCACCAGGGCATAGTTTAGTTATTTCTAAAAAGCATTTTAGAACTGCACTTAGTTTGCCTAATGAGTTAGGTCCAGATTTTCTTGATTGTGTTAAAAAAACAACTTCTAAATTAATGAAAAAATATTCTGCATCAGGTTTTAATCTTTTGAATAATGGCTATGCTTCAGGAGGACAATTTGTTCCTCATTTTCATCTTCATATTCTCCCTCGAAAAAAAGGTGATGGAATAAGAAATTTTGTTAAGAAATAATTATTCTATTTTTTCAACATTATCTAAGGCTTTTATGGCTTCAATTAGGTTTGTTATTTTTTTTGTTTGTTTTCCTAAACTAAATATTTTATATGGCAATTTTTCTTCTTTTGCTTTTTTATAACATTTTAAGATATCTTTTTCATTAATTGTTTTTTTATTAAAAGCAATTAATAATTTTTCTTTTTCATTTTCTTTAATTTTTAAAATTAAATCATTTTTACTAAAACCAACTATATCATTAATTTTAATATTTTTTGAGTTTAGGTAATTTTTAATTTTTTCAAAAAATTTTTTATTTTTTGTTTGCGAAACAGAGCTTTTTTTTCTTGTTCTTTTTTTTACAGGCTCTTTTTTTGCTGGTTCTTTTTTATTGAAAATATCTAATTTCTTTTTTTCTT
>CAZBAB010000001.1:18954-27149 GCA_964489815.1 Candidatus Woesearchaeota archaeon
GGCTCTTTTTTTGCTGGTTCTTTTTTATTGAAAATATCTAATTTCTTTTTTTCTTTGAATTTTTTTGGAATTTCTTGTTCTGGTATTGTGAAGAATCTCCAATAAATTTCATTATTTTTTTTAAAAGGAATTGCAAAGTCTCTTAAATTTCTTAATGCAACCCTAATTGCAGGTTCTTGTTCAGAATCTTTTATAATTTTTTTTTCTTTTAAAATATCAAAAGCTTCTCTTTCTTTACTTTTTAGATAGTGCGAATATTTTTCTATCTGGTTTTTTTGTTCTGGAAGATAATAAACTGGAGAGCTTCCCACACGCATATAGGTTATTTTAAGTTTTTTTTCTGATACAAGCTCTGATAAAAAAGCTGATGTTAAAAGAGTTGATTGTTCTATTTTTTTTGAAATATGAACTGGTAAGCTTGGTCCTTCTGAGCGAATTGCTGATAAAATTTTTTCTTTGATTATTGATGTATCTTGCATAATTACAAAAGAATTGTATGGGTTATAAAAGTTTTTATGGCTTAATCCACCTTACTTCATAATAATTAATTTTCCCTTCTTCATCTACTATGGCAAGAAGTAATTTCTTTTTTGTAGAGTGTGCAACTCTATTTTTTGCAGAGAATTCATGCCATTTTAAGGTTTTTGATTCATGTTCTGTAAATACAACCCATTCAGCATGTGATTGTCCAATTTTTGTTCCCTTTTTATAAACCCGAAATTCTGCTCCAAATCTAAGGGCTGTTTTTACAATATGTCCTTTTTCTCTTAAATCCTTAAATACTGGGTATTTGATTTGAATTTTTTTGTCAATTTTTCTAAATTTATTTAATAAATCTGTAAATGAAATTATTTTTTTCCCTGAAAAAACCTCTAGTTTGTTTTTTTCAACTAAATAAAGTGTTTCAGATAATGAATATTGAATTTTTTCTCCAATTCTTTCTCCAAATGAACTTTTTTTATAAAGAGCATACGCTTCTGGTGTGTTTGATGAGATTACCTCTCCTGTTATTTGTGCTTGTATTTTTTTCATAATTAAATTAATTTATGACAATATTTAAAAGTTCGCAAGAGGTTATTAGAATATGGAAATTAATTTTAAGAAAATAGAGCAAAAATGGCAAAGAGCATGGGAAGAGAAAAAAATTTATGAAGTTAGTGAAAAATCAAAAAAACCTAAATTTTACATTTTAGAAATGTTTCCTTATCCTTCTGGTACTGGTTTGCATATGGGTCATGCTTTGAATTATATTATAGGTGATATATATGCCAGATTTAAAAGAGCACAAGGATTTAATGTGATGCATCCAATGGGCTATGATTCTTTGGGTTTGCCTGCTGAAAATGCTGCAATTAAAGAGGGAATTCATCCTGAAGAATATACTAAGCAATCTATTAAAAATTTTGAAAAACAGTTTAAATCCCTTGGATTAAGTTATGATTGGTCACGACGAATTAATTCTTCTAGTCCCAATTACTATAAATGGGATCAATGGATTTTTCTTAAAATGTTTGAGAAGGGTTTGGCTTATCAAAAAACAAGTGCAGTTAATTGGTGCCCTAAGTGTAAGACAGTTCTTGCAAATGAACAAGCACAAGGAGGAGTTTGTGAGCGTTGTGGGAGCAAGGTTGAGGTTAGGAAATTAAAACAATGGTTTTTGAAGATTACTGATTATGCAAATGAATTATTGGATGAAATTGATTCTTTAGATTGGCCAGCTAGAACAAAAACTATGCAAAAAAACTGGATTGGCAGAAGCAAAGGAACTGAAATTGATTTTGAGGTTAATGGAGAGAAATGGCCAATTTTTACAACCAGGCCCGATACTATTTTTGGGGTTACTTTTTTGGTTATTTCTGCTCAACATAATCGTTTAGATGAACTTGTAACCAAAGAACAGCGAAAAGAGGTTGATAAATTTTTGAAGCGATTGAATTCTGTTAGTGAAAAAGAATTAGCTAATCTGGAAAAAGAAGGTGTTTTTACTGGCAGTTATGCTATTCATCCTTTAACTAATGAAAAGCTTCCAATTTATGCTGGAAATTTTGTGGTTGCAGATTATGGTTCTGGAATGGTAATGGCTGTTCCTGCACACGATAAAAGGGATTTTCAATTTGCTAGAAAATATAATATTCCATTAAAAGTTGTGATCTCTCCAATAGAATTTGAGATTAATGAAAATAAAATTGATGGGGCTTATGTTGGAAAAGGTATTTTAATTAATTCTGGAGAATTCAATGGGTTGGATAGTGAGGATGCTAAAAAGAAGATTACACACTTTTTAGAAAAAAAGAATTTGGGAAGAAAAGTTGTTCAGTTTAAATTAAGGGATTGGTTAATTTCTCGTCAGAGATATTGGGGAACTCCCATTCCAATAATACATTGTGAAAAATGCGGAGCAGTTGCTTTAAGTGAAAAAGATTTGCCACTTAAATTGCCTAAAAACGTTAAATTTGGAAAAGGTAATCCTTTAGAAACTGCAACTTCTTGGGTGAATGTTAAATGCCCTAAATGCGGGGGCAAGGCAAAAAGAGAAACTGATACAATGGATACTTTTGTAAACTCTTCTTGGTATTATTTAAGATATTGTGACCCAAAAAATAATAAAAAGATTTTTGATAAAAAGAAAGTAGATTATTGGTGTCCAATTGATTTGTATATTGGTGGTGCTGAGCATGCTTGTATGCATTTGATTTATTTTAGATTCTACACAAAATTTTTGCGGGATTTGGGTTTGCTTAATTTTAGTGAACCTGCAAAAAGAGTATTTCATCAAGGTATACTTCATGGAGAAGATGGTGAGAAAATGAGCAAAAGTAAGGGCAATGGTGTTTTACCTGAAGAAGTGAGTGAAAAATATGGAATGGATACTGCCAGAATGTTCTTGATTAGTCTTGCTACTCCAGATAAGGATATTGATTGGAGTGAGAAAGGCATTAAGGGCACTTATAAGTTTATAAATAAATTATTTGATTATTTTAATAATGTTAAAATTGGCAAGGCTGATTTAAAAACAGAGAGTAAGTTAAATAAAACAATTAAAGAGGTTACAAGTCATATTGAGAGTTTTAAATATAATTTAGCTGTAATTAAAATCCGGGATTTATTTAATTCTTTTCCTAATGAAACCAGCAAGGAAGTTTTAGAGAAATTCTTGAAATTACTTAGTCCTATTTGTCCTCATATTTCAGAAGAGCTTTGGGAGAAAATTGGGGGTGAGGGATTTGTTAGTTTGGCTTCATGGCCGAAAGCAGATGAGAGCAAAATTAATGAGGATTTTGAAAGAGCAGAAGAAGCAATTGAAAAATTAGCACGAGATATAAATCATGTTAAAGAAATGTTTGAAAGAAAGACAAAGGCGTTTGTTTATGTTCTTCCAAATGAAAAACAAAACTATATAGATAATCTGGATATTTTAAAGAAAAAAACCCACTTAGATATTGAGATTTTTGCAGTTAATGATAAAGACAAATATGACCCAGATAATAAAAGCAAGAAAGTAAAACCCGGCCGTCCTGGAATTTATTTGGAATAATGAAATGCCCTTTTTGTGATATTAATGAAGAGAAAACTAAAATTCTCTGGGAAGGAAAATATGTTTTTGTTGCACTTAGTAATCCAAGATTAATGCCTGGGCATTTATTGGTTATTCCAAAGAAGCATGTTGAAAAAATATCTGAACTAAATGCAAAAGAAAAAAGAGAACTTTTTGATACTTTGGAAACTTTTCAAGAGAAAATTTTATCAAAATTGGCTAGGGGGTGTGATATCAGACAAAATTATAGACCTTTTCAAAAACAGAATAATTTGAAAATAAACCATTTACATTTTCATTTACAACCAAGGGAATTGTATGATGAGCTTTATAAAAAATCCCAAATTTTTGAGAAAAAGCTTTTTAAAGAATTGTCTTTAGGGGAAATTGAAAAGATTTTCAAATTATTTAAGGAATAATTAATCAAATAACAATCCCTCTATGTTCTTTTGTAATTTTTTCCTTTCTTTTGGAGAACCTGTTTCTTCTTTAATGTGAATGATTTCAATGTTAAATTCATATTTTAAATTTGGAGAGTTATAAAGTGCTCTATCTTTTTGTAATTGTTCCTTAAGAATATTCCCAATTTCTTCTTCTGTACTGCCTACTCCTAAAATTTTTATCCAATATTGTGGGGACTGTAAAGGGGATTTTTCATATTTTATTCTTGCATCAATTTTTATTTCATTTTGTTCTATTCTTTTTTCAATAAAAACTGTGGCTTTTGGAGTATTGCTGTTCATTTTGTAGAAAAAAAGGATTCTTTTTTTAAGTTTTATTGTTTTTAGAATATATAATTGATTAGAGATATTAATTTTTTAAGGAATAATTAATCAAATAATAATGTTTCTATATTGTTTCGTAATTCACTTCTTTCTTCTGGAGAACCTATTTGTCTTTCAATATAGATAATTTCAACATCTTTTATGTCATATTCTAAATTTGGAAGTTCATATTTTTCTCTATCTTGTTTTAATTTTTCTTTAAGAGCTTCTGCAACTTCTTGTTTTGTTTTAAATGGATGAGGGGGTATAAGAATTACTTCATAAGGAAGACTATTCTCTTCAGTGTTTTTTTCATATTCTATTTTAACATTGAATATTATTTCATCTCTGTTTATTATTTTTTTAATAAAAACCCTAGGATTTTTCATATATTTATCAAGCATATTATAGAAAATTAAATTTTGTTTTTAATGTTTGTTATTTTATAAAATATTATTCTAATACTGCTTTAATTCTTCTGACTCCTGCTCCAACTGGTTGTTGTTTTATGATTTTGAATTTTTTTAGTTCTTTTGTGGATTTTACATGCGGACCTGCGCAAATTTCTTTTGAAAAATCTCCTATTGTATAAACAGAGACTATGTTTCCATATTTTTCATTAAAAATTCCAAGAGCTCCTTGTTTTTTTGCTTCTTCTAAGGGCATTTCTTCTCGAATTACTTTGTGGTCTTTTTGTATTTGTTCATTTACTAAATTTTCTATTTTTTTGATTTCCTCGTCCTCAAGTTTTCTATCAAATGAAAAGTCTAATCTTAATCTTTCTGGTGTTATATTGCTTCCTTTTTGAATTATGTTTTCATCACCTAAAACTTTTCTTAGTGCTGCTAAAAGAAGGTGTGTTGCTGTGTGAAGCTTTGTTGTTGCTTCTGAATTGTCTGCTAATCCTGATTTAAATCTTCCTGCTGATGCTGTTTGTGAGAGCTTTCTGTGTTTTTCTTGCTGTTTTTCAAAATCTTGTTTTTCAAATTTTATTTTGTTTTTTTTGCACTCTTCTATAATTATTTCTATTGGAAAACCATAACTTTGGTATAATAAAAAGGCATCTTTTCCTGATAATTCTTTTTTATCTTTTGTGAATTTGTGGAATTTATTTAATCCTTTTTCAATTGTTTTTTGGAATTTTATTTCTTCTTTTTCTAATTCTTCTAAAACTAATTTTTTATTTAATTCTCTTTCTTTATAGATTTCAAAAACAGGTTCTGCTATTTTTGTTGTGAAATTTTTCAAACCTAATTCTCTTCCATACCTGATTGCTCTTCGAATTAATCGTCTTAAAACATAGCCTTGTTCGGAATTTCCAGGAACAACTCCATCAGATATTATAAAAACAGCAGCTTTTATGTGATCTGCAATTATTCTCATCTCTTTTTTGTTCTCTGAGTATTTTTTGTTTGATATTTTTTCTATTTTTTTTATTATTGGTTGCCATATTTCTGTTAGATAATTGTCTTCCAGATTATTTAAAATAGCAAGGGTTCTTTCTACTCCCATCCCAGTGTCAATGTTTTTTTGGTCTGCTTCTTTGTATTCTCCTTTTTTGTTTTTTATATACTGCATGAAAACATCATTCCAAATTTCAACCCAATTTTTATCTTTTGGGTCAAATTTCTCTGGAACTTTATTTTTTGATTTCCAATAAAACATTTCTGTATCTGGTCCACAAGGTCCTGTTTTTCCAGCAGGCCCCCACCAATTATCTTTTTTTCCAAGAAAAACAATTTTTGACTTTGGAATTCCCATTTTTTTCCAAATTTCTGCAGATCCTTTATCTTTTGGAGCATCTTTGTCTCCTTTAAAACAGGTTACAGCTAATTTTTCTTTTGGAATTTTCAGGACTTTTGTTAAGAATTCAAATGAATATTCTATTGCTTGTTTTTTAAAGTAATCTCCTAAAGACCAATTTCCCAGCATTTCAAAGAAAGTATGATGTACAGAATCACCCACTTCTTTAATATCTCCTGTTCGGATGCATTTTTGAATGCCAACAAGTCTTTTCCCTAAGGGATGTTTTTGCCTTGAAAGAAAGGGAACTAATGGATGCATTCCTGCTGTGGTGAATAAAACTGTTGGGTCATTTTCCGGGATTAATGATGCTTCTGCTATTACTTTATGTTCTTTTGATTTAAAGAATTCTATATATTTTGAGATTAATTCTTTTCTTTTCATATTTATTTTAAGAAGTTTTGTTTTAAAAAATGTTTGAAAGTGTCTCTGAGGAGATTTTAACTCCCGACCTCCGCCTCATGAGAGCGGCGCTCTAACCCTGAGCTACAGAGACAATATTAGTAGAAATATTTAATTTAAAAGTTTTGAGGTAGGTTTAAAAGTTTTGATTTTTTTGTTTAATAGTCCTTGCAGAAAATTTAACTTACATCATTCCCTATGGATTTGTTAATACTATCTCTAAATTTACTCATTATTTAGAAGCTATTGGGATTTTAATTATTGCTTACTTTGTTTTTAATATTGTTGATATGGTTCTTAATAGGAAGAAAAAAGATGAAATAAAGAGAATTAATGAAAATTTAGAAGAGATTAAAAAATTACTTTCTAAAAAGAGAAAATAATTATTTTTTAAGTATGTCTGGTCTTTCTGCTTTTTTCTGCTTTTTTAATCTGCAAAGATAGCCAGCCATTCTATTTCTGATTTTTTTACTTGGCATTGTGTCTTGAAGAATTTTTTTATTTTCTTCAAAATCTTCGCTAAATTCAATACCTTCTTTTAAAAAAATGTCTGCTGTCCTTCTAATGAACTTAGATTTTATTTTTCCCATGTTTTAGTTTTAGTTTTTTAGTATTTAAGTGTTGTGCTTTGAAGATGTGCAAAATTGGATTATTGATGAGTTTTTATTGCTTTTTTGATAAATCAATATGATTCTTTTATAAAGAGTAACCATTATTTAGAAGTAACAAATAGAAAAGTTTATAAAGCCTGTTTTTATATATATATATATATGAAAACAAAATCATTGTTAAAATCATTGTTAACAGCTTTTGCAGGTTTAACTATTTTGGCTTCAAGCCCCTCAGCGCAAGCTTTTAATGGTAAATTAGAAGGTATTAAATCTGAAAAAAAAGGCAGTTCTTATGTTCGTGCAAATGCTTTTTATAATCTTCCTTTTAATATAAAAGGAGTTACTTTTACTGAGTTTTATACAGGAGGCAAAGGTTATTTTGGTCAAACTTTTTTAGAAAAACCTCTTAAAAAGGGCTTTAATTTTAGAGCAAGAGCAATTCATGTTAATAATCCTCTTACTAAGTTTAGCCCAATTGGATTAAGTTTTAGTGTTCCTAAGCTTCCAAAAGGACTTTCAGCAAAATTAAAGCTTGATCCTTTGTGGTTTAAATCTAATGGAGAAAGAATTCCTAATAAATTAGATCTTGGTTATTTTGTATCTGTGGATTTGCCATATGGATTTAAAGCAAGTGGTTTTGGCGGATGGAATGTTGCTGATAAGAAAGGAGTTCAATGGGGATATGGTGAAGCAAACCTTGAGCGAGAGATTGCAAAAGGTGTTTCTATTGGTTATAATCCAGTGCTTTTAAATCAAGGTGGTGCAGTTCCAAAAGTGGAGCATAGAATGAATGTTGGTGTTAGATTTTAATATAAAATATTTATTTTAACCTAATTCCATTAATTTTTTTTGAATTTGTTTTAATTCATTTTCAATTTCATCTCCATATATTCTTTCTTTTTCTACTTTCTTTTTTATTTTGTGTTCTGGTTCTTTTTTTTCTTGTTCTTTCCACACATTATCCTTTAGCAAGTCTCTAATAATTTTTCTTACTAGCTTAGAATCCATTTTAGAAAGAAGTGGCCCCGCTAACTCAAAAGGGTCTTTTTTTGAAAAGGCACTAAAAATACCCATATGTAT
>CAZBAB010000002.1:0-23853 GCA_964489815.1 Candidatus Woesearchaeota archaeon
TATTAGGTGTTCCTTCTAATACATGTGGAAGTGAATTTAAGGAAAAAGTAGGTGTTGGAAGTGGACAATTCCTAATTAAAACTCTTGAACAAAGTTCAGGCAAATTAGCAATGGTTGTTGCTGGTTATGAAAAAGAAGATACAGCATCTGCTGCTAATTATTTGATAACCAATGGAGATCAAATAGATGCTACTGCTGGAAAAGCCTACCTTGGAATTACAGGAACAGCAACTGGAAAACCACATGTAAGTTCAATTTAAACCCAAAATTTAATTTTTTATTTTTTTCTTTTTCTTTTTTTTAAGTTGTAGTGAAAACTTTATTTTCTAAAAAATAGAAAAATATAGGAAAATCTTTTTATACTTTAAAAAGAAGATTATATTATGAAAAAAATAGGCTCTGCTGAAATAGAAAGAAGAAAGCAAAAGAGAAATCAATTAATTTTAGGGATTATATTAGCTCTTGTTATGTTTTTCAGTGTAATAGGATATGCATCACAAGGAGCAACTACAAATACAAAGGCAATAAAATACAAAGGGCTTGAATTTATTAAACAAAATAATTACTGGGTTCTTGAAAAAGCAGGAGTTGATTTTTATTTTAGTTCAAAACCAAATGAACTTCAAGACATTAATACTACACTAAAACCAATAAGCAATTATGTTGATGAACCACTTTATATTTATTCAAATGACCCTGAAATTAACACTCAAATTTATTTAAATTTTAAAAAAATTGCAACAAGAATACAACCTGCTTGTTTAAAAAACCAAACCTGTACAGGAGATTTTCCAATAAAAAACTGCACAAAGAATTTCATAATAATTCAAGAGAGTAATGAAACAAGCATTAAGCAAAAACAGAATTGTGTTTATATAAAAGGAGAAAAACAAAATCTTCTTAAACTCATAGATATATTTTTATTAAAAGCTTTAGGGATTAAACAATGAAAAAGAAAAAAGAAAAAGTAGAGGAGATATTTAAAGTTGAAAAGAAAGGAAAAACAAAAGTAATAAAAAAAGAAGGAACATATCAAGAACCAGTAATAAGAAAAAATCAGATAAAACAAGAAAATAAAATTTTAAAAATTACCTTAATTATTATTGCTATTATTGCCTTAATTTTAATCGGATTTTGGATAGGGCAAAGACATAAAACTTTTGAGTACCAAGGATTAAAATGGGATGTTATAAAAGCAGGACACATTACTTTTTATCATACTTATTTTTATGTTACTCCCACTCACAAACATAATGTTTATTTAAGAAATGACCCAAGAAAACTTGAAAAAGAAGTTCCATTTATAGGTGATTTAAGAGTAGCAGGAATTGTAGTTATGCATGGAATAGATGATTTTAAATGCAATGGTTATGGAATTGCATCACAAGCAAGTATGGAGCAAGTTCTAAATGCTTGGGGAATACGAGTAACAACTGACCCAAATGCAACCTGCGATAAACAAGGGAGATACACTTACATAGAATTTGTAGCAGGAAATCAAACAAAAATAGTACAGACTGGAAAAAGCTGTTACAAAATTTATGTAAAAGATTGTGAAATCTTCAAAGCAAAAGAAAGATTCTTAGTTGAAGGATTTATTGCAAAAAACTCTTAATTTTATATGGTTTATATTAAAAAATCTTTTTGAAAAAAATAAAACTTTTTAATATAATTAAGTAAAAATAAAATAAAAAATTTCCTATTGAATATTTTCTAAGAAACCTTAATGTTTTTTAGTATTAAATCCTATTTAAATTGCTTTCAACTCAATAATTTTAAATCTGCAATTAAAATTGAATTAGTAAAATTAGACAAAATTGAATTTTACTTCTTAAATAAATTTTTATATAAAAATTTTAAATCAGAGTAAAAAGGTATTTGCTTTACTTTATACTTATTTACCTGAAAAATCCAGATTACAACTACAAAAAGAGTGCTGACTGCATACCAGAATATTTTGTGGGTAATATCAAAAAATACAGAATTTGAAAATGCCATAATACTCAAAAAGAAAATCCTTAATATGTTAAGTATTAAAAGAGAAAGAAAAGAATAAGCAATCATTTTAAAACGAAGTTTTGGCTTTAATCCAGGAGTTGATAAATTCAAAATTAAAAGTAAATAATAAGCTGCTCCTGCAATGCAAGCAGGAATTAATAAAATTGGAAGAGAGGAATTAAGAATAATAAGATTCTTTACTAAAACAGCATCATAAAAAAGATTAAGCAAAAAATAAACAGGATATATTGTCAAAGGAGTGAAAACTAAATAAAAAAGATAAAGATTAGGAATTGCAAGAATCAACAAAAGAAGATATCTTAAAAAAATATTATAAGCTTGTTTTATTGGTCTTTTCATAAAAAATAAAAGAAATTTGAGTTTAAGTATTTTAAGGTTACTTTCTTAATTTCCTAATAATTAAAAGAAGAATTATTATTATAATCAATACAATAATTAAAACACTTAAACTTGCAGTATAAGTATTTCCTGCTATTGAAAATCCACTTATTTTATTAAAAAAATGAGTAAAAGAACTTCTTTTTAAAACCTCTACTTCAATTGGTTGGGTTTCAATTCCCTTCTCACTTGAAAAAATTAAATCTAAAACATGGGTTCCAGCAGAATCTTGTTTTGGTTTTAAGTTAATCTGAATTTGCTTTGATTCCCCTGCTCTTATAATTAAAGAACTTGTATTAAAAGAAAAAGATTCTACCCAAGAAGGATTAGATAAACTTAAATTAAAAATTTGTGTCT
Organism: Candidatus Woesearchaeota archaeon; assembly: GCA_964489815.1. Classification (GTDB taxonomy): domain Archaea; phylum Nanobdellota; class Nanobdellia; order Pacearchaeales; family GW2011-AR1; genus JABIDC01. The sequence continues at coordinate 2,755 of CAZBAB010000002.1, forward strand.
TTGACCCTAAATTTGTAATAACTACATTTACAATCCCTTCTTGGCCTTCTTCTAAATTTTCTGCCTGAGCAACAATATTTAAATTAGTATGCACTTTGCAGTTTCCTTGTATAATTAACTTAACTGGAAAAAAAGAATCTTCATCATCTTCATCACTATAAACAATTCCATCATCATCAATAACTTTTAATTTTAACCAATATTCTCCAGGGGTAGCATCTTCAGGAATACTTATATCAAAAGAAACTTCTTTGCCCCTAAAAGATTTTAATTCATCAATTGTTAAATCCTTATTAATATTTAATTGAGAATTATATAAAGTTACTGAAAAATCTTTTTGTGTTCTTGAACCAATATTCCAAACTTTTACAGGGATATTTAAATTCTCACTGCAAAAAGCAGAATAATTTTCTTGAAAATCATCCAAAATAACAAGATTCCTTTCTATATTTATAGAAGCTTCTTGTGAATCAAAATCACATGTATAATTTCCTTCATTCTTTCCTTCATCAATAATTCCTGTTGCCCTAATATATAAAACATAATCTTTTCCATCTGTTAAATCTTCTAAATCTATATCCATTTTATTATCAAGGTCAAAGTCAAAAGAAACATCCATTTCATCATCTGCATCTAAATCAAATTCATCTTCTTCAGTTGGCTCAATAACCCATTCTTTTAATTCTTTATTATATAATCCCCATTCAAGAGAAACATCCCTAATATCATGATTTGCCCTATTTCTTAGGGTTAAAGAAACTTCAATTTTTTCAAGAGGATACCATTCATCATCTTCTCCAAAACGATTAATTGAAAATCCTTTATTTGTTATTTCTACATCTCGTATTTCAAGCCTTTCTACTAAAGGAATTCCTTGGCAAAAATTAGTTTCTTTTGTTATTGCCCCTGTTGCAGTTGTATCCCCACTTTTTGCAGTAATAATTAAAGTGCTTTCTCCGACTAAATCCTCTTTTATACTTACTATTGAAACAGAGATATTTTTATCTTGTCCTGGACTTAAATTAAAATTATTTTCTGAAAAATTAACTTCAAAATCCCCTTGTGACTGAGATAAAATAATACCAGTTAACTGAACATTCCCTTCATTTTTAATATTAATTATAGTGGAATTATCTGTAAATTGAGCATCTGAAACAGAAAGTTCTTTTGATTCATTAATCTTTGTAGTGATTGTTAAAGAAGCTTCATCTGTTTTATTATTGTCTTTAACTTTAAGTATTTTGCTAAAATTTCCAGGAGATTGATATTTAGGTATTGAAAAAGGGATTATTAAATTTAGTTTTTGTCCTTGCATAATTTGGCTTGGTAATGCAGAAATATTAAAAGCAAAATCACTTTGAGACCAATTTAAAGAAGTATAATTTTCACTTGAATTTAATTGAATTTCAATATTTATTGTACTTCCATGTAAAGCAGTAGAAGGTATAGATAAGGGAGTTAAAGTTAATAGTGCAGAACTAAAACTAATTGTTAAAATAAATAAAAACAAACTTACTATCATAAAATTAAATACTTTGTTTTCCATGTAGTCATTTTAGAGTTAAGATAGTTTATAAAGATTTCTATTCTCTACTTGTATATCTTTCCTCAAAACATTTATATATTTTGAAATATATTTTATTAAAACAAAATGGCTTTAAAATCACGGGAAAATTCTTTTGGAGCATGGGCTTTTCTAATTGGTGTTATCTTGGCTGTATTAATTGGAATAAGCACAAGTTCTTTTTTCCCTTTGCAAAAAATTATTGATTATAGCCCCCAAATATATGCAATTCTTGTAATATGTGGATTATTTGTAGGGTTTGCTATTCCTATTTCTGGAAAAGATTCCCAAACTTTTATGATTACTGGAGCAATTCTTGTTATTGTAAGTAAATTTGGAATGGAGAGTGTTGCTGGTTCTTTAATTGGAATTGGCATAGGAGATATTGTTTCCTCAACTTTTGCAGCACTTCTTTCTCTATTTGTTCCTGCAACAATTGTTGTTGCTTTAAAAACAGTTTTTTCTTTAACAGATATATAAAACTATATTATTTTTATAAGAAATTTATTCTTAAATTTTAATCTACTTTATAACCATGAGGCCAAACCTCAATCCTATGTAAATCATTACTTATTATCTTTCCATTATATATTTTAGTTCCCCAGTTTCCTTCTATCCAATATTTATCAGGATGGATTCTTACATGTTTTCTCCTAACATATAAATGCTCATTCCCATGTGAAAATTTATATTCTGTTGTAATACCACTTGAACCTGCTCCTCCAAAAAAAGCTATTAAACCTAATGTTACTCCTGCTATTGCTGCTGTAACCATAGCTTTTGCAGTTAAGCTTATAACTAAATTACTTAAATTAGATTTATTCCTCCTATGTCTTACAAAATCAATCTTATTTTCTTTAACCATTATTATATAAACTTAGCCTTGTATTTATAAAATTTTATATCTTTTAACTAAATTATTATTAGAATTAAAAACTAATAAGTTTCAAACTTGTTTGTTGAAGAATCCTCTTGTTTTTTTATTTCTGCTTTTTGAATCTTTGCAAAAGAAGGAGTAGCAATAACTAAATTTTCTCCAAAACCTGCAATGCTTCCCTCTAAAGCATCAATTGTTTTTTTTATCTTTGAAATTGCACGTTTTAATTCAATAGGGTCTTTTTTTCTTAAACTCTTTATATCAATAACTGCAATTGAATAACCCTCGCGTAAAATATCAAGAATTGCCCCAACATCTTCATATTCTTTTAAAACAAATAATTTAATCATAACTTTATTTTCTTTTTTTTCATTATTTAAATCAATTTCAAGATATTCTTCAACATCAGGTTCAGAATTCTCAAAAATCTTTTTTATTTTCTTAAACACCATATTGAAATTATAAGTTAAATATTTATAAAGATTTCGCAATTTTTGAAACTACTTTTTTTGTTTAAAGACTTCTTCTTTAAGAGTATTTAATTTTTCTCTTAAAGGAACTTCCTGCTTTTCTATAGCTTCAATTCTCAATTTCAAGATTTTCTCTTTGTCTTTTAATTCTTTTTTAATTTCTTCTTTGGATTTCTTTATCATTAATTGCCCAATAATTTTAAAAACATCTGTTTTAGATTTATTTACCTCAGATAAAGCAGAAGTAGTTTCTGAAAGTTCCATCTGGAAAACCTGTTTTTGATAAATCATATTCTGAATATTTTGCTCAAGAAGTTGCATTTCTTGTAATTTGTTTTCCATTATTCTGCTTTTAGTTTTTTAACTTTAGTACGGGGCTTAAAAAAAATTTTACTCCCGCAATTAGGACAAACAAATCTTTTTTCAAGATTTGCACTTGTTATTTTCTTTCCACACTTAAAACACTTGTAGGTTACCATTTTATTAATATGAAATCATTTTAGTTTAAATAATATGCGTCTGAAGCAAATCTTTTTTTACATTTTGGGCATTCCCATAGTCCTTTTGCAATTCTCTTAACACCTAATTTCCCACAAAAAGGACACTTTTGCTTCTTTCTTTGTTTTATTTCAATTTTTACTATCTTTTTTTTAACTCTGGTTCCATATCTTGGACCAAATCTTCCTGCTGATTTTGTTTTTTTTGATTTTGTTGCCATTTTTATAAAACTTAATGTTTTAACAAACTGAACTTCACTCAAATTCAGTTATGGGGCTACCCGGATTTGAACCGGGGTCGCGAAGTCCCAAACCTCGAAGGCTACCAGGCTACCCCATAGCCCCATATGAAAAAGAGCTTAAAGGGTTTTATAAAACTATTTCTTCTCTTCTTTTGAAGCTTTCTTTTCAGCAGATGCTTCAGCTTCAGCCTCCTTAGCAGCTTTTTCTTGCTTTAATAATTTATCCTGAACTTCCTTTATCTCCTTAAAATATTTGTCTAATTGCTCTTTTTTCTCAGGAGAAAGTTCTGTTTTTTCCTCTTTAATTTCTTTATCATATTTCCCTTGATTTAATTCTTGTGCAACTTCAAGAGCTGGTTTATTCTCAATTAAAATACCTAAACTAACACAGCTTCCAACAATAGTTTTTACTGCTGCTTTTAAATCTTTAGAAAGCATTGTTGGGAGTTTTGCTTTTGCAATAGAAATTATTTGCTCAATTGAAAGATTTGCTACTTGATATTTTTTTTGCTCTCCTGAACCTTTTTCTATTCCTGCTTCTTTTTTTAATAATCCTGAGACAGGAGGTGAAAAAACTTTAATATCAAATTCTTTTGTTGTAGTATCTATATCTAATTCAACAGGAACAATTAAACCTTTAAATTCAATTGTAGCTTCATTTACTTTTTGTATAACTTCATTAATATTAATTCCTGCTGGCCCAAGTTTTTGACTAAGTGCTGGGCCTGGTTTCATATTTCCCCCTTCAACTAAAATTTTAACTTGCATTTGAAAACAACCCCCTGGTTTTTTTCGATTTTCCTCTAAGTGTGGAAGGGCAACATCTTTCTCTGCCTCTGAAGGATGTTGCATTTGTAAAATTTTCTAAATATTCTTTAATCTTCTTCATCTGATTCTTCTCCTTGTCTCCGAATAACTCGGATATTATCTATTTTAACTGTTACTGGTAAAGGCACAACTGCACCTAATAAACTTACTACAACTTCTCCTTTTTGTTTATCTATTCTTATAACTTTTGCTTTTTCTTTTTTAAAGGGTTCAGCAATCATTTCAACAATATCTCCATCTTTTATTACTACTGAAGATGCTGATGGTTCAATCATATTTTTAATCTCTTCGTAAGTAATTGTTTTTCCAATAATTCCTTTTACATAAGGAAGATTATAAACTGCTTCCTCTGCAGAATCTCTTTCTTCTGCTTCAAGAAGGATATAACCTCTTAATCCAGCAGGCCTTGCAACTGAAAAAACATTAAGATTTTTTCTTGTAACTCTGTCTGCAATCATCTCTGCTGCCTTATCTTCTTTATTTGTTGTTACTTTTATAATAAATATCATTTTGCTCAAGCTAAGATATAAAATCTTAGAAAGATATAATTATGTAAAAAAGAGGGTTTATAAGATTTTTGGATTTTATTATTTTTAATTAATAGATTTCTTTCCTTTTAAGCAAAAAAAGAGATAATAAAAAAGAGGCAACACTTAAGGAAATTATTAAACTTAAGTTTAACCAAAAAGGCATTATTTTGTTCCTTGAATATCTTGATATAATCTCTTGCGAATTATAAATCTCTGGAATTTCATCTTCTTCTTTATATGCTCCTGTAGTTTGCACAAGTAAATTCATTGAATCCTCTACATGAGGGAGATTAAAACCATTTAATATATCAATCCCAAAAGAAGCGAAATCATTAACATAAATTTTTTCTTGGGATTTCATATTTGCTATGGGCATTAAAAAAATTCCAATAATAATCATAATTAAAATAATCGCAGTTGTAATAGTTTTTCTAAATTTAGTAGAAAAAACCAAGGCTAAACAAACTATAAAAAAAATAATAAATGAACTATAAATTAATAAAACAAAACTGGTTTTATATAATAAAAATAAAGTAGATTTAGATAAGCCTAAAAATAAGCTCTCTAAAGAAGGAAGTAAAAATAAAATAAAGGAATTAATTAAAAAAAAGTAAAAAAATATTCCTAAGAATTTCCCAAATAAAATATCAAATTTTTTAACTGGCCTTGAAAAAATTAATAAAAAAGTTCCCTTGTCTATTTCCCTTGAAATTATCCCTGCTGAGAGCAGGATTAAATATAAAATAAAAGGAATTCCCACAACTATAAAAAAACCCATTGTAAAATAATTACTTACTAATTTTGATTGAATTTCTAATAAAGAACTAGTTTGCTGCATATAACTTTCAGCATCTTTAAAAATTAAAAAATAAGAAAATATTAGAATAATAGAAATATAAATAGAAGTTTTTAAAACAGAAAAACTATCTATAAAAGTTTTCTTCATAACTATTAAAAATTTATTTTTCATTTTTTAAGTAATTCTAAAAAGAGATTATCTAAAGATTGCATTTTTGTATTAATTGAAATAATCTCCTCTCCAGAGTTTATAATTAGATGTATTATATATTTTTTTAATTCGCGTAAATTATACTTTCCAATATCCACATAAAGTTTATTGTCTTTTATCTCAACTGCTAATTTTAAATTTTTTATAATTAATTGTGCTACTTTTTTAGGATTTGAAACTTCTATCTCTAATTTTTCTTTTTTCAATGTTAAATCCTTCATATAAGATTCTGTAATAAGCTTTCCTTTATTTATTATAATTACCTTATCTATAATCTTTTCTAATTCTTCTAAGTGATGACTGCTTATAAAAATAGAAATGCCTTTTTCTTTTACTAATTTTTTGAGAATATTAAAAAATTGATGCTTTGCTATTGGATCTAAGTTAGCAGAAGGCTCATCTAAAATTAATAATTTTGGATTATGAATTATTGCTTGGGCTAAAGAGAGCTTTTGTTTCATCCCTGAGCTAAAATTTCCTATTTTTTTATTTTTATATTCATAAAGTTCAAGCATCTTTAATATTTCTATGGCTCTCTTTTGAGATTCTTTTTTATTTATCCCAGAAAGTTCAGCTAAATAAATTAAGTAATCTTCAGGAAGCATGTCTTCATAAAATACATATTTCTCAGGCATGTATCCAACTAAAGTTTTTGCCTCAAGACAAAAAGCTTCTTTTCCTTCTATTAATATTTCTCCTTTTGTTGGGAAAATTGCTGTAACTAACATTTTTATAGTGGTTGTCTTTCCTGCTCCATTTGGACCAACAAAACCACAAATAATTCCTTTTTCAAGGGAAAAACTTAATTCGTCTACAGCCTTAAAAATCTCTCCTTTATTTTTGAAATACTTACATAAGTTTTTTACTTCTAAAATTTTCTCTATCTTTTCAATTTTTTCCATTTTAAAATTCCCAGAACTATTACAAAAATTGCTATTAAGATTACAAAATAAGGAAATATTGACTTTGATCTATGAACTATAATATTTAATTCATTAAAAGCATATTGCTTATTCTGCAAATCAAAATAAGAAACCTCTAAATCATGAGAACCTTTTTTTAATCTAATTAATTGTTTATTTTCTAAAGTAGAATCATAAAAGGAATCATCCACTTTTGTAATAATAATTCCATTAACAGGATTAAAGTTTAATTCAAAGTCCCCATCAACCTCTTTTTTTTCATTTACAATTATTTTTTTGTTATTTATCACTATCTGATTTCCTTTTTTATTCATTAAATTTTCTCCTTCTTTATAAGGAGTCTCCAATATCCCAGAAACAAGTTTAAAATCATTTAGGTCTAAAACATAAATAATTCCTTCTTTTATGAATAAATAATTATTAATTACTTTCATCTCTTTCCCATAAAATTTAAAATTAGGAATTTCCTTTAAGTGCTTCCCAGTATCCACATCTAAACAAATTAGTTTTTTCTTAAAATAAACATCTGAAAAGTCATGAGAAACATACAAGACATCTTGCTTATTATCCTTATTGCAATCATAAAAAACAACAGGGGAAAATCCTTTAGAATAACCTTCTTGAAAATCCATATTTTTATTTAATTCAAAAGTCTTACCATTTTTCATAATAATAAAAATCTTTTCTTTTTCTGGTTCACTAAAAATTAGATTTCCATCAATTTCTCTAAAAAAGTTAAGGTTTTTATTCTTAGTAGGCATGCTAAAGACTCCATTTTGTAAATTTATTTTTCCTAAAATTCTTTTATTATCTTTAATATAAGAAATAATAACAAAATTGGATCCTTCTTGATATATTCTTCCCTGAAATTCATTAATTTTATAGTCTTTTGTAATATTTTTTTCCCATATTAAGCTATAATCTTTACCATTTAGAACACCAGCCCCTTCTCCACTAAGAAAAAATATATCTTCTAAATTATCAGAATTAATATCCCCAATATTTGCTAAAAAAACAAAAAATTTGTTAGGAAGTATGTCTTTTTCTTCTTTTTTTAAAGTTAAGAGATCTACAGTATATTTTTTATCCGACAACATTATGAATAATTTCTTTCCATTATTAAAAATTGCATAAGACATAATTTTATTACTATACTTAAATTCCCTTTTTTGATAGTTTTGTAGCTGTTCTTCTATCTCCCCTAATTGATTATTCAAAATATTTATCTCTTCTATTAGATTATCTAAATTAGATTGAAGGCTTTCTTTTTTCTGTTCCAACTCATTAATTTTTGTTTCATTTGTTTCATTAGAAATTTGTTCATCTAAATTGTTTATTTCCTTTTGTAAATTATCTCTCTCTTTTTCTTTATCATTTATTGAGGTGTCTTTAGAATTTCTTTGTGAGATTAGATTATTAATTGTTTTATTTAATTCTTCACCTGTTGGAATAAAACTAATCTTATTAATTGATTTAGCCTTTGTATTTAGAAGTATAAAATCTTCTATTCCCTCCTGCTCAAAATCAGAATAATCCCCATTTTCAGAAAAACCAATTAAAACTTCTTTTGTCCCATCATCATCCAAATCCCCAACCTCTCTTATTGAAACAATATTTTTTTCTTTAAGTTCTGTTAAGTTTATTTTTCCTTTTGCTCCCTTATAGAAATAATTAAAAGGCCAATAATTCCTTATTAAAAAATCTGAACCATCAATATTCTTACTTTCTGTAGTCCCCTCTAAGTTATAGGAACCAAGAAAATTATTTTTATTATAAAATTCTATTTCTTTTTCTTTTTCAATAAAGAAATAATTTTTATCTAATAAAGTAATTTTTCCTGTATTGAAAGAGGATATATTAAATAATTCCCTCTCAGTATTTGTAATAGAATTTAATTCCATAATTTTTTTGGAATCAGATAAAAGATAATAAAAATTTCCGGAGGATTGCGTAACAATCTCTACATTTTTTATTTCTTTTTTAATTTTCCCTGTAAAATCATATAATTTAAGTTCTTTTGAATCCTTATCAAAAATTGCCATTTGATTACTAAAAATAAAAAATTTGGAAGCAGGAAGATTTTCTGTTTTTTCAAGAGAAAAACTTCCTTGTTCCTCTAAATTTGAATTATAAATTTCTATTTTCCATGATAAATCTTTTGGAGAAGAGCCTACAATAATAAAATTAGAATCTCCAAAAAAAACTGATGGTCTTTTTATACTTATTTTTTTTGTTTTTATTTTATTAAAATTCAAATCATAAAGGGAAATTTCATTTAAAGTGGAAACAATTAGATGGTTATTCATTATCTTTAAACCATTTACAAAATCTTGTAAATCTAATTTTTTATTTATTAAATCTCCTCCTGAAATCTCATAAATCCTCTTAAAATTAGACAATATTACTTTATCATCTTTTATAGTTACCTTATTCGTGATACTTGGATAATTGTTTTTATAAGTTTTTATTGTTATTGGAAATAATTTAATAATTTCTCCTGTTTTACCATCAAGAATTTTTGTACTTGGCATAATAAAACTTTTACTTACTACTAAAATTTCTTTATATGAATCAGAATTAAAATCATTAATAAATGCTGAATAAAGGATTTCTCCTTCATCATTCCAAATCCAAAGAGGGGTTATATCCTTTTTTAAAGCACATAATTTCTTTTGTTTAGAAATTAAAAAAATATTATTATTTAAAAAAATTTTTGCTTCAGAGGATCTTCCCCCCAAAAAAAGTTTTCCAGGAGGAATAAAAAGGGGATTTCCTTGAAAAGACACCTCTCCTCCATTAATGGAAGTTATAAAAAGCATAATTAGAATTATATTAACTAAAATTAAATGCAAAAAGCCTCTTTTTTTCATTTATATTCAAAAGAATTTTTCTTTATAAATTATTCGAAGATTAAATTAATATTTTGGATTTTATTTAAACCAAATTGGAAGCCCATCATCAAAAGAATTGTGTGTTATCCTTGCTTTAGAACCAGTAGACAAATCTAATATCCATAGTTCATTAGATTCACTATAAGAACCAACAGGACAAGAAACATAAACTATTTTTTTGCCATCTGGTGAAACATAAGGTTCTTCATCATATGTTGAAGGACTATTTGAAATATTAGTTTTATTTGAACCATCTACATTCATCTTCCAAATTTCAAGATCTCCTGTTTCATTAGAACTATAAAAAATTTCTGTTCCATTAGGTGAAAAAGAAGGAGACTTATTATAATAAGAACCAAAAGTTAATTGTTTTATATTAGAACCATCTGGATTAAGAGTATAAATATTTGGATTTGCAGTTGAATAAGAAAAAGCTATTTTATTAGTTGAAGACCAAGATAAACTAAATATATTTGCCTTGTGATGAAAAAATTTTATGAGGATTACCCCCATTAGAATCCATTACCCATATCTCATCAGGATTTACATTTCTAATATAAGCAATTTGAGAGCCATCAGGTGAAAATACTGCTGATGTTTCTTCTATGTCAGGGGTGTCAGTTAATTGAGTTTTATTAGTTCCATTATAAGAAATCTTATAAATATCATTCTTATCAGAAGTAAAAGGTATTTTTGAAGAAAAAAGAACAAAATTATTCTCTGGAGATACAGAAGAAGCTATCTCCCATGTATCATAAGTATCTATAATCACATGTTCTCCTGTTCCATCTGGATTTATTGAATAAACTCCTGCATCGCTTGAACCTCTAACAGAAGTAAAAACAATTTTTCCTTGAGAAGAAGAAACATAAACATCTGTACTTGCTTTGTCTTGCCTTTCATAACTATTTCCAGTAACAGTTACTTGCGGAGTAAAATGCCCAGCTAAAGTATAGGTATGTGTTGTTTTTCCATCAAAAATTCCATCTGGAGCATTTCCTTCTTCCTCATAATAATTAGGAGTTCCATCTCCAAAGTAAAAGCAATAAGATTGTATCCCCTCTTTTGGAGTTGAAGAAGAAGCATCAAGTAAAACTTCTAATGGAGCTGAACCAGACTTTGGAGAAGCAGTTAAATGTGCAATTACTGGGGGGTCTTGAGATTTTGCAATTAATTTTTTAGAATCTATGATTGTTTTTGACCAATCTGCAACATTCCACCCAAGTAGTTTTATTTTTGCACCTAATTTTGCTTCTAATCCTCCATAAACACTCCACCAAGGGTCTTCATGGGGGGAAACTTTTGCCTCTAAAGAAGCATCTGCTCCAAGAGAAGCACCTGCGAGAGTATAAACCATTAAACTTACTTCTGGACCAACAGAAACATTCGCATCAAGAGAAGAAGAAAAAATTGAAGAACGAACTGAAGCATTACCTACAAAATTTGAGGAGGTTCCCCAAGAAGAGCCATCAAAATAAGCACCAGTAAAAAAATTAGAAAACTGCACAACTGAAAGATCAAAATTTGATAAACTTCCATTAAAAGAAACATAAACATCTATAGTTGGAACTAAAACAATTGGGCCAGCAGGAATTGGTGTGCAGTAAATATCAGGAGAAACTTGTATTTTACGAGAAAAAAAAGGAGGGGAAACTTTTGAATTAAAATCTAAAACAAAAGATTCAGAAGAGGAAGTTTCAAGTTCAAATTCTTTAAATCCAGATAAATCTGCTTTTATATGAAAATTATCTACCTTAAAATTAAAATTAATCTGCCCTTTTAAAGTGGATTGGTCATCTGTAGTATTAGGATTTCCATCTCTGTCAAATAAAACAGCATCTATTGGCACTGCAAAAGCATAAGCATCATTGCCTTTAAATTGCTTGGATTCAGGATTCAAAGAAAATTCTGATTTTACATCCAAAAATTTAAAAGCATCATTTAAATTTGCAGGAGCAGTATTTATTTTATTATCATTAATTGAAGTAACTCTTCTTAAAAAACCCCTTGGAGCAGAAGGAGTAATCCCTGAAATTAAAATATCTTCTTTTTTAATATTTTGCTCTTTTATTTCTGAAGAATTTGAAAAAACAATTTGCCCAAGATTCTCATTATAAACAAGAACATTTTTAGGTTTTTTTACATTATCTTCATAAGCATAAGATTTAGGAGGATTTGAAGGAGTTGAAGGAACAACTGGAGAAGAGCCACTACATGATGAAAAAGAATACAAACTTGTTAAAAGAAGTGCTGGATAAAAAATATTTCTTAAAAAATTTCCTGTTTCTCTTTGAAAATTTTTAAATTTCATTTTAATTAAATAATCATTCTCATAATTTAAGAGATTATAAATCCTATAAATCCTAAAATAACTATGCCAATTGCTGAAACTTTTGCAATAGTCTCATATTCTTTTTTTGAGGGTTTTTTAAGAACAAGCCAAACCCTTTTACATTTAAAAAAAAATGCTTTGGATGAATTCCATATTCTTTTCATATAAAAATTAAATATGTAAGGTTTTTAAAATTATTTGATTAAAAAAGTTATTCAAAAAAATCAATTCCAAGTTCCTCTTCAAGTTCTTGATGTTTTAAATCCTTTTTTGAAAAAACTTGCCCTCCACTTATTTGAGCACTTTTAACTCCTGTTACAATTAATAAAACCCTTATTGATTTTTCCATATCTGGAGCAATCTGGGCACCCCAAATTAATTTTGCATCTGGGCTAAGCTTATTTCCTACTGCTTCAATAATCTGTTTGCACTCATCCAAACTCATATTTGGACCCCCTGTTATATTAACTAAAGCCCCTCTTGAATTAGAAATATCTACATCTAAAAGAGGATTATTCATTGCTTTTTCAACTGCATCTAAAGCTCTTTTTTCAGTGTCAGATTCTCCTAAGCCAATCAAAGAAACCCCCCCATTTTCCATAACTGTTTTTATATCTGCAAAATCAAGATTAACTAAACCAGAAGTTGTTACTAACTCAGTTGTTCCTTTTACAGCATTTGTTAAAATTTCATCAGCAATTTTAAATGCAGTGTGAAGAGGCAAATCAGGGACTAATTCTAATAATTTATCATTAGGAATTATAATTAAAGTATCTACAATTGCTTCCATCTTCTCTAATCCAAACATAGCATTTTCAATTCTTTTTTGTCCTTCAATAGTAAAAGGCAAAGTTACAATTCCAATTGTCAAAGCACCAAGTTTTTTTGCTATCTTTGCAACTTCAGAAGAAGCACCAGTTCCAGTTCCTCCTCCCATCCCACAAGTAATAAATATCATATCACTTCCAGCAAGCTTTTTTTTAATCTCTGTTGCAGATTCTTTTGCAGCTTCTTGTCCAATTCTTGGGTTACTCCCTGCACCAAGTCCAGAGGTTAACTCTCTGCCAATTAGAATTTTTTGGTCTGCATTTACATATAATAAATCCTGAGCATCAGTGTTTATTGCAATTAATTCCCCTCCTTTAATGCCAATTTCTTTCATACGGGATAAAGAATTTCCCCCACCCCCACCAATTCCAACAACTTTTATTTTAGCAGACTGCTTTTTCAATAAACTGGCTAATTCTTTATCTACTTCCTTTACACTTGAAGAATCATTAAAAATTTCAGAATTTTGCTCATCAAAAATTTCATCCATATTAAAACAATAACTTTCTTATTTATAAGAATAACTATAATAAAAAAGATATTTTAATTAAATTTTTATATTATTTAATTCAAATAATTAAATGAAAATAAAAAGAAAAATAGGAATTTTATTTTTAATTGTTTCTCTAATTTTTTTATTTAAAAAAACTAACTTTAATATTACTGGAAATTTTATTAATAATTATTTTCAAAGAACTTTTTTATTTCAACATTTTCTTGGATTAGTTCTTTTAGTTATTTCAATGATTTTATTAACATCAAATACAAAAAAAAGTTTAGAAGCAATTATTGTTCCGACTGGAGTAAAAAAGGCAAATATTAAAAGGGGAAAGAAAGCAGGAGAAAATTATAATGTATATAAAAGACAATATTTTATAATTAGTGGAGCTCCAGAAGAACCCTTAAAAAAATCAGGGAGAGCCCTTATTTATCATGAATTAAGAAAATATGGAATAAAACCCCTACAAATGAATATTGAAGGAAAATCAAGAGATAGCCTTGAAAATGTTATATACTCTTTAAAAAAATTAAGAAAAAACACTAAAAAAATAAGTTTTGTCTCTTCTCCTTGGCATGTTAAAAAATTTAAATATATAATTGAAAAAGCTAAACAAGAAGGATATGTTCCAAAAGATTTAGAAGTCGAATATATTACAACAAACCAAAACATCAAAGATACTCTTTATGGTATTTTAGCATTAATAAAAGAAAAATATAAATTAAGAAAAGGAATTGATTATGCTCTTAAACACAAAACAGGAAAAATAGGAAATCTTATTAAAAAATTAATTAATTGGTTTTAATCTTTTATCTATTTCTTTAAAAAGTTCTTTTAAATTATCTTTAAATATAAAATCTACTTTAATATATTTATTACAATCATCATAATCTCTCTTCCATCTATCTATATTTCTTAAGAAAAAAGATGCATCTTTATTTCTTTTTATTTCTCTTTTTAAAGAAAGTTCTTTATTAAAAGGCATTTTTATTATAAAAATCTTGAAATTTTTTTTAATTAATAAAGGTAATAAAAGATTATATTTTCTGTCCACACTACTATCTAAAATTAATAAACCATTTTTAAAGGAATAATTTTCTAAAAACCATTTTTGGTATCTATATAAAAGAACTTCTGTTTTAATCATATGCTCAGAGAAAAAATATGTTTTTAATAAATCCCTGTTTTTAGAAGTTTTAAAAATCTCTTGCTTAATCTTATTATCTTGATTAGTTAAATTGTAATTTTTAGCAAAATTAAAAATAATTTTTCTTAAATCATCATTATTGACTCTAACCCCTTTATATTTTTTTTCAAGAATCTTTGATAAAGTTGTCTTTCCAGAAGCTGGAATTCCTGAAAAAGTTATTACAAATCTTGGATTCCTTTTTTCAAGAAAATTAAGTTTAAAAAAAAACTTTTTATCTATTTCTTTAAAAAGTTCTTTTAAATTTTTCATTTTGTATTAATAAAAATTGTATTTTCTGGAGAAAAAGTAATTTCTTCTAAAGAAAAACCTGAATCTTTTAATTTGGATAAAAGCATTAAACTAATTTCTTTTCTTTCATCTAAGGGAATTGGTTTAATTTCAAAACTTTCTCCAAAAAAATAATCTTTTAATTTTCCTAAAAGTCCAGAAGACTTTTTTTGTATTTTATCTCCTAAAACTTCTACTTTTTTATCTAATTTTCTTCTATATCCTAAAGCAGTAAGAACTAATTCCCTCCCTTCTGCATAATAAAAAACACAAAGAAGCAATCTATTATTATAAGGAATTTCATTTGTAATTTGATAAGAACCATTTCCAGTCCTTTCTGCACTAAATACAAAATCTGTAAAAATATCTGGTGAAGTTCTTGGAATAAATCTTTTATTTTTCATTTTTTTCTTTTCCTCCAGATTCCTCAGCTTCTAAATCCAAACCAAAAAGTTCTTTATATTTTTGTTTAAACAAGGGAATTAAAGACTTTAATTGTTTATCTATTTTTAATATTAATTTCTTATCTTTAATCTCAAAAGGTATTTTTTGCTTAAACAAAAATTCATTAAAGGCATTAATTTGTTCATTTTTATCTGTTACTTTTCTTAAAACATTAATTGAATATTCTACATCCTTGCCTGCAAGAGGATTATTAAAATCTACAAGAACCCTCCCCCCAGAAATACTTAAGACTCTTCCAAGTTTGCCATCAAAATTAAAAATTGCACCTATTGAAGGATTTAAATTTTGTTCACTAAAAACTCCAAAAGGGACTCTTTTTATTAATTTAAAATTCCTTTCACCAAAAGCATCTTTTGCATCTAAAGAAACCTCATATTTCCCTAAATCCTTGCCAATTAAAAAATTTTCAATTGCTTTTAAAAACATTCCATTTCCAACTGAAAAGATAAAAGGCTTTGCAGGAATATTTAAATTTGATTTTTCCAAAACAGATTTTACATTTGAATCAAAAACCTCTCCTCCCTTAAGTTTTCCAGTAAATTCTATCTCAATAAAATCATTTTTATTTATTACCATATTAGTTTTTCTGAGTAAAAGTTTATAAATGTATTTTTTTTTGAGTAAGATATGGTATTAAAGATAATTAATGCTACAGAAGCAAGAGTTGGAACAAATATTCTTATTGATGGAAAAGCATTTACTATAAAAAAAATTGATATAAGTAAAACTGGAAAACATGGGCATGCAAAATGCAGAATTGAAGCAGATTCTATTCTTGGCTCGCAAAGAAAAGTATTTGTTGTTCCAGGACATGAAAGATTTGAGGTGCCTTTAATAAATAAAAGAAAAGCACAAATTCTTTCAATTGGAGATAAAATAAATGTAATGGACCTTGAAAGTTTTGAAACCCTTGAAATAGAAGCAAATCAAGAAATTAAGTCACAATTCAAAGAAAATGATAATATTGAATATTGGGATGTTGAAGGTGAAAAAGTTCTTAGGAGAAAATTATAATGGCTAAAATTCCAGAAGCGCACAATAGATTGTTTAAGAATATTTTTGTATGCAAGAATTGCCAAAGCAAAATCAGGGCAGACCCTCAAAAAATTTTAAAAGGAAAAGTAAAATGCAGAAAATGCGGAAAGACAGCTTTTAGGCCTTTGAAAAAGAAATAAAATGGTGATAAAATGAACTTTATAACATATGATTTAATTTTCTTATTTATCTTTGCAATTATTATTGGAAAATTTCTTTATCAAAACAAGAGAAAAGTCAAAAAAGAAGGAGCTTTATTATTATATAAAACAAAATGGGGAATAAAGCTTATTAATTATGTTGGTAAAAAATATAAAAAAACCCTCTCTATTTTAAGTTATTTTTCTGTTATTACTGGATATTTCTTAATGGCAGGAATTATATATTTGTTTGGGAAATTGGTTTGGGTCTATATGGTAAACCCAAGTGTTGTAAAAGCAATAAAAATTCCTCCAATTATGCCCTTAGTTCCTTATCTCCCTCAAATGTTTAAATTAAATTTTCTCCCTCCTTTTTATTTTACTTATTGGATTTTAATTTTAATTATTGTTGCTATTCCCCATGAGTTTGCACATGGTATTTTTATGAGGTTATTTAAAGTTAAAATAAAAACAACTGGATTTGGATTTTTTCCTTTCTTTTTTCCAATATTCCCTTTAGCATTTGTTGAACAAAATGAAAAAAGCATGCAAAAAGCAAGCAAGTTCAAGCAAATGGCAATTTTATCAGCAGGGACTTTTGCAAATGTCTTAACTGCATTCTTATTTTTATTAATATTGTGGGGCTTTTTTTCTGCTGCTTTTACACCTGCAGGAGTTGTGTTTAATGATTATTCCTATTCAATTGTTGGGCTCTCTACCATAACCTCAATAAATAACATAAGTGTTCAAAATATCTCATATGATAAATTTATATCCCTTGCAAAGAATTCCTCTTATAATTATATTGAGGCCGGAGGTAAAGAATATGTTGGAGTAAAAGGATTTACTCAAAATAAAGATTTAGTGGTTTTATATAATTCTGCTCCTGCAATTAAAAATAATCTTAGTGGTGCAATAGTAAAAATAAATGGTATCCCAATAAAAAACATAAATGAATTAGGAAATGAACTTAAAAAATATTCTGTAGGAGAAAAAATAAATATAACAACAGAATTAAATAAAAAAAGAATAACAAAAGAACTTGTTCTTGGAGAACACCCAAATATAAAAGGCAGGGCTTGGCTTGGAATAGGGTTTATAAATAATGAAAAAACAGGGATAATTAATAAAATAATAACAAAATTATCTTCTTTTAAGAAACCCCATACCTATTATATTTCAAAAATAGGAGGATTGGGGTTATTTATTTATAATTTACTTTGGTGGATTATTTTAATTAGTTTTAGTGTTGCATTTTTAAATATGCTTCCTGTAGGGATTTTTGATGGAGGAAGATTTTTCCATTTAACAATTTGGGGTTTAACTAAAAATGAGAAATTTGCAGACAAATCCTTTAAATTTGTAACTTGGTTATTTTTATTAGTTGTTTTAATTTTAATGGTTTTCTGGCTTAAAGCATTTTTTTAAGATTTAGAAGATTTATCAAATAAGATTATTCTTTAAGGTATTCTTTTTTCCAGATAGGTTCTGTTAATTTTTTTAATTCCTTATCAAATTTTTCTAAAGTTTTATTATAAGTTTTGGATTTTAAAGCAAGCTTTGCAGAAGTATCTTCTGGCTTTGCATCTTTTGGCAATATGCTCTTTCTAAAAGTATCCCAATGATCTCTTATTGAACAGGGCATTAACCAATTATTAGGTTTTCTTGTGTCTTTTAATCCATAATTTTTTTGCCACTTCCTTCCATTAATAAAAAAATCAGAAAATAATGCATGTGCTAATTTTTTTCCTTTGGAATATAAATCCAAAACATTATCTTTGTAGTAAGGAACAAAAACACAAGGCATAATATTGCCATTCCAATCAATGTATAAATAACCTTGATCTGCTCTTCCATAAGCTATGCATCCATTTGATAAAACCCCTGAATTCCAGAAATCAGCAATGCAGTATTTTTTCTTCTTTAGTAAATTCTCCCATTTTCTATAAAGTTTAATCCTCTGTTTTGGGGTTATCATAAGTTCTCTCATCTCTCGTGCTTTTCCAATAGGCATTAATTGAAACATCCACATATAACTTGCGCCTTGCTCTTTAAAGAAAAAGTCATAAAATTTATCTCCTAATAAAACTTTAGCATTTTTAGCAGTTGCTGTAACTGATACTCCAAAAGGCACTCCTGCTTCTCTTAGATTTTCCATTGCTTTCAAAATTCTTTTAAATATTCCTTTTCCTCTTCTTTCATCTGTTTCCTTTTCAAAACCTTCAACAGAAATTGCAGGAGTAACATTTCCCAAAGATGCTAATTTCTTAGCAACATCTTTAGTTAAAAAAGTTCCATTTGTATAAAATAAAAAGAATATATTCTTGTATTTTTTCCATATATCAAAAAGAGTTTTTCCATTGTCCTGATACATTAAAGGCTCCCCCCCTGAAATAGTTATGAATCTGCTTCCCCATTCATGATAAACCTCCCCTACAATCCTATCTACAACTTTATAAGGAAGACTTGCAGCATTAATCTTTGCAGATGCATAACAACCTACACAATGAAGATTACACCTTTGAGTTGGTGAAAGCACAATAAAATGAGGTGGAAAAACCCCATATTTCTTTTTAAATTTATTTTTAATTTGTTTTTGTATATCTCTCTTTAAAAGAGCACCATTTACTAAGGTGTCTATTATTCTATTAAGAACTTTTTTAGAAATAAAACCTTTGTCCAAATTTCTTTTTGCAGACTCAAGCATAGCAATTAAAAATTCATATTTTTTAAGTTGAACTTGCTTTAAAAAAGCCTTATCCTTAACAACTAAAACATCATAAACTTTTTTCTTAAATTTCTTTAATAAAAGTTCTCTCCCTTTTTTAATAGAAAAAATTCTCTTTAATAAAGAAACATAGATATTTAGTTTAATTCTATCAATTTTTTTTCTCAAATTTGAGACTGATTTTTGTTTCATATATTTTAAAAGTGAATTTATACTATATAGAATATTTATAAATAAGTTATATAAAGTTTATGGTTTACAAATAAAGATGATTCCAAAAAAAGTAAAAGAAATCTTAAAGAAACAACATTATGAGATTGTTGGAAAACATTCAGCAGTTCAAATTTGTAGGTGGACTAAAAAGTCATTAAGAAATGAGGGGGTATGTTATAAAGAAAAATTTTATGGAATTAAGTCTCATCGTTGTTGCCAAATGACTCCTGCTGTTATGTGGTGCCCAAACAAATGCTTACATTGTTGGAGAGCAATTGAATTAACTCTTGGAGAAAAACTTCCTGAAAAGAATATTGATTCACCTAAAAAAATTATTGATGGATGTATTAAAGCACAAAGAAAATTATTGCAAGGATTTAAAATTAATAAAAAAAGCAAAAAAAAGCAATTAAGCAAAGCAAATCAAAAAAAATATAAAGAAGCGCAAGAACCAATGCAATTTGCAATTTCTCTTTCTGGAGAGCCCACTACTTATAAATATATTGGAGAACTCATAGATGAATTAAGAAAAAGAGGAAAAACAAGTTTTCTTGTTACAAATGGACTTTATCCTGAAAAACTTTTAGAATTAAAAGAAAAAAAACAACTTCCAACACAACTATATATTTCAGTTAACACCCCGAATAAAAAGTTATATCAAGGATTTCATAGAAGTTCTATAAAAAATGCCTGGGAAAAATTAAATGAAAGTTTAAAAATTATGTCAAAATTAAATTGCAGAACAGTTTTTAGAATGAATCTAATAAGAAATCTAAATATGGGAGATTTTCATATAAAAGAATATGTGAAATTAATAAGAAAAGCCAAGCCAAAAATAATTGAAATTAAAGGATTTATGAGTGTTGGCTATGCTCGTGAGAGGTTAGGATATAACAGAATGCCTAAACATGAAGAAATGTTAGAATTTGTAAAAAAATTAGAAAAAGCTCTAAAAAATCAAGGTTATAAATTTTTAGATTTCCATAAACAAAGCAGAGCTTATGTCCTTGCAAAAAATAAAAAAGATTTAAAGATTAAAAAGATTTAAAAAAATAATTCTATAAATCAATTACCCCCTCTCTTGTTAAAGCTGCAAATCTTATTCCAACAGGAAGGTTAATTAATGCAGAAATTAAAGCCATGTGTTCTTTTCCATCCCCAGAAGCAATTGAAAGAGCAACTTCAGTTCCATCAAATTTTCCCCTAAGTTTTTTTTGAAATTCCTCTTTTAAATCTTTTATTCTTTTATTTAAATCAACTTTTATAAATTCAAATTTCTTTTCATGCTTAAAATCTTTTGCAAAATCTCCTCCGACAAGTATTACTTTGTCCCAATTCCCATAACTCATTAAACCTGAAACTTGGGCCCAAGTCCCTTTACCTGAAGATAATAAAGCTATTAATTCCATTTATTAAAAAATTTAAGTTGCTTTATAAGAATATCTGTAATCTTCTGCAATCAAAACCTTTATAAACCATTCCTCTCTCAGCCCTCTAAATTATCAAAATATTCATTTATCTCTTTTCTTATCTCAGGAGTGACCCCCTCAA
>CAZBAB010000003.1:0-17616 GCA_964489815.1 Candidatus Woesearchaeota archaeon
GAGAGATGTCCCCAAGATATTTTGAAGGTTTTGGAAAGCGTCCTGATTCTTTTGAATATAAAAATGATATTTTTGAATTAGTTAAGAAAGGAGCAACTTCTTTTCATTGTTCAGAAGAACTTTGGGAAAATCCTTTAAATCTTAAAACAGGAATGTCTGAAAAAGAATTAAATGAATTAAGAATTGGATGGGATTTATTAATTGATATTGACTGCAAGTGGTTTGATTATTCTAAATTAGCTGCAAAAGCAATTATTGAAACATTTAAGCAACATGGAATTAAAAATTTGGGTGTGAAATTTTCTGGTTCAAAAGGTTTTCATATACTCCTTCCTTGGAAAGCTTTTCCAAAAGAAATCAGTGGAACACCAACAAAAGACCTATTCCCAGAACTTCCACGAAAACTTATTTCTTATATAAGATTTTATTCTCGAGCAATTATGGAACAAATGTTGCCTGAGGATTGGTATAAAGATTTTAAGAATGTTAATGTAAAGAAAGGAGTAAAATGCAAAAGATGTGGAGAGATAGCTCATACTTACGAGATTACAGAGATGTATTGTGAGTATTGCAAGCGAGGAGAGATAAGAAAATTAGAAAAAGGAATGTCTCAGGATTTTAAATGTCCTGAGTGCGGGAGAAAATTAATTAAGAAAACTTCAAAGCAAGTTCATGAATGTATAAAATGTGGCATAACTTCTGAGCAGGAGCCAGATAATTTTTCTGAAGTTTTGGAGAATGATTTGTATGAGGTTATGGGTTTGGATATTGCATTGGTCTCTCCAAGGCATCTTTTTAGAATGCCTTATTCTCTTCATGAAAAAACAGCTCTTTCAAGTATGGTAATTAATCAAGATGAAATTGATAAATTTGAATTAAAACATGCAGATCCTTTAAAAGTTAAAGTTAAGGATTTTATGCCAGATGTAAAAGAAGGAGAAGCAAAAAAATTTGTAATGCAGGCATTAGACTGGGCAAAAGATAATTTAAAAGAAGTGTCTTCAAAAACAAATGGAAAATATGCAAATTTTAAACCAATTAAATTAGACAATATAAAAGAGGAAAATTTTCCCCCTTGTATTAAAAAGATTTTGCAGGGAGTTCAAGATGGAAGAAAAAGAGCTTTGTTTGTTTTAATTAATTTTTTTCGTTCAATTGGAATGGATAAAGAAGTTCTTGAAAAAAAAATTGAAGAATGGAATAAAAAAAATGAAATCCCTTTAAAAAGAGGATATATCACTTCTCAGCTTTCTTGGAGTTATAAGAGAAAACCTCTAATGCCTCCAAATTGCAAGGAATTTTATCAAGAAATAGGAGTTTGCACCCCTGATAATTTTTGTTTAAGAATAAAAAATCCTGTGAATTATGTAGTTAGGAAAACTTTTTTTAAGAAAAAGGTCAAATTAAGTAAAAAACAAAAAGAGCAATAATTTTAAAAACTTAATTTAATTAATCTTTATATGAAAAAAGAGCTGTCCTTATTAGTTTTAGTTTTGATTTTATTAATTCCTATTATCTTTGCAGAAGATAATATAACTGAATCTCAACGAATTAATAATGCTTATTCTTGTTTAAATTCAAAGATTACTGCAAAAACTTGTTCGCAACTTTCTACAGAAGAAAAGATTTTCTCTGCACTTGCAACAGGGGAATGCTTAGATGATTTGAAAAATGATGAATCTTCTTCTCATTGCTGGCCAAAATCTAATTGCAACATAAAAACAACTGCACAGGCAATTTTAGCTTTACAAGGAGATACTCAAGCAGAGAATTGGTTACTTAGTAAAAATATTTCTGCATCAGGTATAAATTGGTATCTTGAAATAGATACTTCTAATCCTGCAAGTTGCACAATTACTTATTCAGACTCTTCTCATACAATTTCAATTGGGGAGGATAAAAAAATATCCTCTTCTGCAGGCCCTTGTCTTTCTCTTTCTCAAGATGGTTATTGGTTAAAAGTTTCAGATTCTTGTTATGAAAAGAATTTTGAGATTAGTTGTAATGAAAGTTTTATTTCAACTTTTTTATTTAAAAAGAAGGATTCAAGCACTTTTCATATTTTAAAAGATACAGAATCTGCTTCTGCTGGGGGTAAAATAAATATGCAGGTAAAATCTTTTTGTTTTTCTTCAGAAGGTTCTTCTTGTGATTATGAAGGAACACTTTGGGCAGCAATAACTTTAAAATATTTAGGAGAAGATGTTTCTCCTTATATGCCTTATTTATTAACTTTAGCTTCTGAAAATGAAAATCTTTTTCCAGAGGCTTTTCTTTATTATTTAACTAATTATGTTGATTTAAAAACTGCAATCTCTGAGAAACAGAAAATAGCAGGTTATTGGGATGTTTCTGGGGATAAATATTATGATACTGCAATAGCACTTTATCCTTTTCAATCTGAAGGTTTAGATGGTAAGGAAAAAGCAAAATCTTGGCTTTTTGAACAGCAGGATTCAGAAGGATGCTGGAATCATGGGAATATAAAAGATACTGCTTTTATTTTATATTCAGTTTTTCCAAGAAGTTTTTTTCCTCCTTCTACAAATGAAGATTGTGAGGATAGTGGATATTACTGCATGACTCCTCTCTCTTGTACTGGAAGTCTTTTGGATGATTATGATTGTTCTGGTTTATTAAAATGCTGTGATACTCCCCCCCCAGAAAAAACTTGTGAAGATATTCAAGGTGTAATTTGTAATTCTACTCAAGAATGTTCTGGAACAGAAGATAATTCTGTTTCTGGTTTAAGTGCAGGAGAAACTTGTTGTGTAACTGGTTCTTGTCAAGCTAAGACCTCTTCTACTCAGCAAACTCAAGAAAGTTGTGAAGCAAATAATGGAAGATGCGACCCTTTTGGCTGTGAAGATAATGAAAAAGAAACTTCTGTTTACACTTGTAGTGATTCAAGTGATTATTGTTGTATGCCAGAGCAAAAAAAGATGAGTTCTATTTGGATTTGGGTTTTTTCAATTTTAATAATTCTTACAATTATTGGATTTTTCTTTAAAGATAAATTGAGGATGTTTTGGATGCGTTTTAGGGGGAATAAAGGTTTTCCAATAACCTCTTCAAAAAGGCCTCCAAGATTCCCTCCAACAAGAATGCCAAGTTCTTCATTAGGAAAGCCTTCTATTCAGAGAAGAATTCTCCCTCCACAAAAAAACTTAGCTCCTCAAAAAAGACCTCTCCCTAAAAAACCTTCTGAGATGAATGAAGTTCTTAGAAAATTAAAAGAAATGGGAAGTAAAAAGGAGTGACTTGCTTTTTTATATAAATAAGTAATTTAAATTTGTATATTTTATAGGATTGAAAGATTATTCTAATTAAATTTAAAGAAAACTTTATTAATTCTTATTTATTGTTTTTTTTATGAAAAAAATTATTTTATGTATTTTATTAATTTTAATTTTATTGGTTTTAAAATTACCTCCTGCATTTTCCCTTGAATTTACTTTATCTCAAAATCTTTCTCAAGGAGAAACTTTAATTGCAAAAATCTCAGGCAATCTTTTGAATCCAATTTTGTCTCAAGATATTTTTTTTTATAGAGGGCATTCAAAAGCTTCTTTTATTTATGACGTTGCTAAGATAGGAGATTCTTTTTATATTTATGCTCAAACAATAAATAAACAACCTGTAAATTATTCTATTTTAATTAAAAATGTGGAATATTATAAAGCAAATAATATAATAAAACAAGATTTAGTAAAAAATTTTACAATTAATAATAAAACAGCAGATTTTTTTGTTTCACCAGGGTTTATAAAAACTAATAAAAGTTTTTCTTTGAATATTGAAAATTTACAAGATTTTGATATAAAAGTTTCTTCAAAATTCGAGGAATTACCTGGAGAAAAAGGGTTTTTTGATTCTTTGCTTAATAAAAATTCTCAAGAAGAGTATACTCTAAGTTCAGGGGAAATTAAAAAATTAAATTTTGATATAGAGCCTCAGAATAAATCTTTTTTAACTTTTTTAGTTCTTTCATCTGAGAATACAGAATATCAATTGCCTGTTTATGTTTTTGCAAAAAATTCAGAACCTAAAAAAGAATTAAATTTTAAACTTGATTCTACACGCTCTTTAAATAATGTAACTTTGCCTTTAAATTCAGGAACAAAAAAAGTAATTTATTTAAAAAACACAGGAACTATTAATATAAAAAATATTTCTCTATCTGTTTCTCCTGCTTTAAAACCTTATATAAACATCCTTCCAAAAAGCATAGGAGAATTAAAAATAGGAGAATCTAAGGAAATAATTCTTATTATTACTTCAAAAAACTTTTCTTCTAATTATAAAGGGGAGTTTAAGGCAGAAACTTCTTCTTTTTATGATTCTTGCCCTATTAATCTTTATTTTATAGAAGGCTTTATCCCAGAAAATCTTTCTGGTATTTTAAATAGTTCTCAGCAAGTATTTATAAACCCAGAAAAAAATTGCAGTGAGCAAAATGGAACAAGTTGTGAAGATGATGAGGTTTGTTCAGGACAAGAAGGTTATGCAAGAGATGGTTTATGCTGTATTGGTTCTTGTGAAGCTGAAAAGAAAAGTTCTTCAGGAAAAATTATTGGATGGGCTTTAATAATTATAATAATTGTATTTTTAGCATGGTTTTTTTTAAAAAAATATAAAAAATAATTTTAAGAGTATTATAATGTTATTAACTTAGAAACATGAGTAATTTAAATTCAGGGCATAAATAAATTTATAAATAAAGTTTTCTAATTTTTTAACAAGAGAAAAATGGATTATTTAAATTTAATAATTGTAGTTTTTTTAATTGCATTATCTGGTTTATTTTCTGGTTTGACTTTGGGTTTATTAGGTTTAGATAAAGTTGATGTAGAAAGAAAAGCAAAGTTAGGTGATAAGAAAGCAAAAAAAGTTTATTCAGTTAGAAAAAATGGTAATCTCTTGCTTTGTACTTTATTAATTGGAAATACTGCTGTGAATTCCGCAATTGCAATTTTTTTAGGAAGTTTAGCAAGTGGGCTTATAGCAGGGATAGTTTCAACAGGTTTAATTGTAATTTTTGGAGAGATAATTCCTCAGGCAGTTTCTTCTCGCCATGCTCTTGAAATAGGTGCAAGGTCTGTTTGGTTAGTAAAGATTTTTATTTTTGTACTTTACCCTGTTTGTTATCCAATTTCTAAGGTTTTAGACAAAGCCCTTGGTGAAGAAATGGGAACAATTTATTCTAAAAAAGAGTTGCAGGAATTAATTAAATATCATGAAGAAGATCCCCATTCAAAAATAGATTTAGATGAAGAGAGAATTCTTTTAGGAGCCTTATCTTACTCAGATAAAACTGCAAAAAAAATAATGACCCCCCTTTCTGTTGTTTTTATGCTTGAAGAAAAAACTTCTTTAGATGATAAGATTTTGAGCAAGATAAAAGAATCTGGTTTTACAAGAATTCCTGTTTATAAAAAACAAAAACAAAATGTTGTGGGAATTCTTAATGTTAAAGAATTGCTTTTAGCTAAAAAAGGTTCTATTCTTAAAGACTATGCAAAAAAGAGCCAATTTTTAAAAATTAGAGAGAAGACAAAATTAGATACTCTCCTTAATAAATTTATTAAAAAAAGAATTCATATAGCTCTTATATATAATGAGTATAATGTTTTGCAGGGATTAGTTAGTTTAGAAGATATTGTTGAGGAAATTTTCAAAAGAGAGATTGTTGATGAAAATGACAGGGTAGTTAATTTACAAAAAATAGCTAAACAAAAAGCCAAGAAGAGATTTTCCAAAAAATAATTTAATTTTTTTTCTCTTTTTCTTCAAGTTCTTTTACCTTTTTTGTTAATTTAATCTTTTCTATTTGTAATATTCTTGCAATTTCATCATATTGATGCAATTTTCCTGCAAGTTCATTAAAAAAGTCATTTAAATTAGTATTTTGAATTTCTAATCTTTCTGGTGTTATTATTTCAATGTGAGAGGGAATATACACAAACATTATTTTTGAAAAGGCTGTTAGATTTTCTGCTTCAACTTCAATTTCTGAAAAATTTGTAAAAAATCCTTCTTTGTATTTATAAGGGAGAGGTTCATTAATTTTATTACTCTTTATTTTTATTCCTTTTATTTGATTTAATTTATTTTCTATATCTTCTAATGTTTGTTTTAAATATTCAGCAGGCCTTCCAATTACTTCAAAAATTAATATTGCTTGTATTTTAGGTGAATTCATTTTTATATCTTTTTTTGTTTTTTATAAACAAGATTAAAAGCAAGAAGCAAAATGCAATAAGCCCATACTTTGCATAAATGCTTTTATTTAAAAATTTGTTGTTTTCTTTGCTTTTTATATTTTGTGATGCTTTTATTATTTTTCTTGTATTATTAGATTTATATATTTTGTCTGTAATGTTCTCTTTTTTCTTAATTACCCCCTCTTTTTTATAATTATTATAATTTGCTTCTTCTGTTTTATTTTCTTCATTTTGTTTTTGGATGTTCCCTTTAATTTTATCACAAATCTGATTTTTGCTTGATTCTAAAAATTTCCATTCCTCACAGAACTGCCAAGTAAAATTATTATTTTTAGAATCTTTTAATATTGGTGTTTCATCAATTAATTCATTGTCTTTATATAAGTAAATTTTTTCATCTGAATTATCTAACCATTGTTTTTCAAAAGTAAAGATAAAAATTCCTTGAAAACTTGTATTTAATATAATTTCATCTCCATCATTATTTACAATTTTGTATTCTGACATATTAATTTCTTTTTCAGAATAAAATTCAATCCATTCATATCCTATATCATTTCCTTCTGGATTTAATTCAACTTCACTTATAATTATTGCAGAAACTTTTCCAAATAAAAATATAAGAATAAAAAATAAAATTATTATTTTCATTATTTGCCCTCAGCTTTTTTTTATTTTTTTTCTTTCTTTGTCTCTTGAATAATATTCAGAAAAATTAAGAAATTCTACTTTTATTTTTCTTCCTTCTTTAATAGATTTTGCAATTAAAAATTTTGAGAAAATTTTATTTTCTAACAACCAATGTGCCATGCCTTGCTCAATTTTACTTAAATAACCTTTTCTTTTAACTTCTATTCCAATAACATCATATTTCTCTCCAATTCTTTTTATTCCAATAAAATCAGGAAAACCAGTTCCAATAACCATAATCTTAAGAAAAGGATTGAATTTCCTTTTTGCAGGAACTAATTTTAATTTATTATAATCAACTGTATTAGTCCATTTATCAACTACCCATCCCATTTTTTCAAGTTCTTCTCTAACTTTTGCCTCAAACCTCAAGCCAGCAGCACGATTACGTTTTCCTTGTTTTTTATAATCTATTTTATTTTTTTCTTTCATAATTAAAGAAAATTCATTAGATTTAAATTATTATTGATTTTTAAGAATAGTAATCTCATTATGAATAAATACCCAGAATCTTTAAATACCCTAAATATTTTTATAATAATATAAAATTTTTTAATTTAGCATGAATAAAAAATTAATAAAACAATCAATATTAAAAGCATTGAAAAGTTTATGGAGGTCTGTTCCTATGCTTCTTGGAACAATTTTTCTTTTAGGGGTTTTTTCAACATTAGTTCCTAAAAGTTTTTATATAAAATTTTTTACTGGAAATTTTTTTTTAGATCCAATTATAGGATCTTTAATAGGGAGTATCTCAGCAGGGAACCCAATAACAAGTTATATTTTTGGAGGGGAATTTTTAAAACAGGGAATTAATCTTTTAGTTGTTACTGCTTTTTTAGTATCTTGGGTTACTGTTGGATTAATTCAATTACCTGCTGAATCAGCAATTTTAGGAAAAAAATTTGCTTTAATTAGAAATTTAAGTTCTTTTATCTTAGCAATTATAGTGGCAATAATTACAATATTGATTTTAAAGGTTTATTAAAATGAAAAATAAATTAAATCAAATCTCTGGCTCAGCATATTTCTTAATAGTTATTATTTTGATTTATGTTTTTTTATTTATTTTCAGGAGTGATTTGTTTCTTTCGAGTTTGAAGTTTTCTTATAGTGTTTTATTAAAAGTAATTCCTATCTTTTTTCTTATTTTTGTTTTAATGGCTTTAACTAATTATTTTGTGAAGCCTAATTTTATAATTAAGCATCTTAAGAACAAGGGAATTAAAAAATGGTTTTTTGTGATTATTGGGGGGATTTTGTCTTCAGGCCCTATTTATATGTGGTATCCTCTTTTAGCAGATTTAAAACAAAAAGGATTAAATTATGGGCTTATTGCTTGCTTTTTATATAACAGAGCCATAAAAATTCCTTTGCTTCCTTTAATGGTTTTGTATTTTAGTTGGCATTATGTTATTGTCTTATTTTTAGTTATGATAACTATATCAATTTTTCAAGGACTTTTGATAAATAAATTAATGGGAGATAAATCATGAGAAGATTTTTTTTGATTGATCTTTTTGAAAGTAATTATTGTAGAATTGTTTTTGTTATCTCTTTGATTTTAATTTATTTTTTAACTCCTAAAAAAATATTTTATTCTTACTACACAATTATTGGTGTTTTATTTATTCTTTTTACTTCTTTTGTAATTACTTGCTTTATTAGAAATATTAAAGAAAAAGTTTCTCTTGCAAAATCAAATGGGGCTTCCATCTTTGGAATATTAGCAATTATCTTTGGATTTGGGGCTTTGCAAGCTTGCACAATTGGTTCTCCTATTTGTGGGGCATCTATTGGGGCAGGATTTTTAGCTTTGTTTTTTCCAGGAGTAGCTTTAAATTTACTGGAAAAATATAGCATATGGATTTTAATATTTTCTTTAATAATCCAAGTTTTTGTATTATATTTTATGAATTGCTTTAAAGAAGTTAAATATACACTATCTAAAAAATGAGAATTGCAATAGCATCAGAAGGAAAAACCCAAGAATTTCAAATAAGTGAAAGAGGAGGACGAGCTCCTTATTATCTCATCTTTGAGAATAAGAATTTAATAGAAGTAATAAAAAATCCTTTTGCAAAAGGTTCTGGAGGAGCAGGTTTTTCAGTAGCTTTTATGTTAGCAGATAAAAAAGTTAATTTAGTAATTGCAGGAAGAATTGGTGAGAATATGATTTCTGCTTTAAAGCAAAGAGGAATTGATTTTAAAACTTATTCAGGGATTATTA
Organism: Candidatus Woesearchaeota archaeon; assembly: GCA_964489815.1. Lineage (GTDB taxonomy): Archaea > Nanobdellota > Nanobdellia > Pacearchaeales > GW2011-AR1 > JABIDC01. The sequence continues at coordinate 9,145 of CAZBAB010000003.1, forward strand.
AAGAATTTCTTAAAAAATTTAATTATTAGATAATTAAAATTCTTACAAATCTCTTGCCTGCAAGGTTCGTCTTTTATTTTCTTTTGCTCTTTTTATAGCATCTTTTAGAATTTCCTCAACTTTTCTTTCAAGTGCAGGCCCAACTTCTTCAGCAACACTTGTTACAGAGTTTTCTTTATCCAATTCTTTTACAACTTTTCTTATGTTTGATTTTATTATTAGTGCCATTCAATAATGGAATCTCCTTTCATATTCTTTATGGTCAATCCATTCAAGGATAATGGATATTACTAAGAGGTTTTTTCCTTGTATGCTATAAATAAGCCTCCATGCACCAGGAAGATTATATTTCCATAGATTTTTTATTTTATATTTTTTTATATACTCTTTTGGAATTAATCTTTTCGGAATTTGGATTCCACAAAAAGCATTATTTTTTATGTCCTCAAATGCCCTCACAAGAATTTTATATAATTCTTCGTCTTTTTTTCTCAATTTTTTAAAGCTTTGTTTTAGTTTTTTATTGCTAAATTGAATTCTGCTTTTCATTGTTTTTCCATAATAAATGCGTTTTTTTAAGAAGTTTCTCTACATCTTTTGGATAATAAATCCATCCAATTTTTTTTTCTGCATCAACAGAAATCTTGCCTGATATTATTAAATAATCCAAAATAATAGAAAAGGTTTGATACATCATTTTTTTTGGAAGAGCCCCCCACAATTGTTTTTTTCTAAATTCTCCATCATGTTTTTTTATAAAATCTTCTAAAAAGAGAACAGTATCTAATCTTGGAAATCTTGCAGAAGGATTTTTGGATTTTATTAATTTTAAACTCATGGTTATATCAAGTGATATACCTTTATAAATTTTATTAATTTTTATAGTTGTTCTAAAAGTTTAATAATTTTATCCTTGCCAATTAATAAAATAAATTCTGCTAATCTTGGTCCTTTCTCTTTGCCAATAATTGCTTGATAAGCAGCTCTAAAAAATTCAGTATTTTTTATATTTATTTTTTCACAAATAGTATAAAATTCATTAAATAATTCTTCTGCACTAAATTCTTTTGTTTTGAGGGCTTCTCTTAATTCAATAAGTGCTTTTTTTTCTTTTCCACTAAATGGAAATTTTATTTTTTCTTGAATCTCAAATTTCATATTTTCGTCTGCATATTTATCTAACCAGTTTTTAACTTTTTCTGCTCTTTTTTTGGAAACTTCATTTAGGTCTTTGGTTTTTTTGAGTTGAACCAAGGTTATCAGGTGTCTAAATGAAACTCTTTTTGGTTGTTTTTTTGGAATATTTACAACTGACATCTCATACATTCTTTTTTGCATTTTATTTACTTTTCTTTCAAAGTATTTTCTTTCCAAGGCATCAAAATCTTCATAAATTTTAATAACATCTAAATCAAAGCTTATTTGAAATGCTGATTTTGGTTTTGTACCACAGAATAAATATCTTAATACTTCTGGTTCATAAATTTCTTCAACATCATCTAGTGTTAGGATATTTCCTATTGAACTTGAAAAAGCCTTTCCTCCTTTAATTTTAATCCATTCATACATTTGATACATTGGAGCTGGATAATTAAAGACTTCCTTTGCAATTTGTTTTCCAGTATCAAAAGAGCCTCCAGCAGCACTATGGTCTGCACCTCCTGGTTCAAAATCAACTTTTTCATATGTCCATCTCATTGGCCAATCAACCCTCCATTGTAATTTGATTAATCCTTTTTTTCTAAAGTCAATTTTATCTTTATGTCCACAAGCACATTCATAAGTAATTTCATAATCTTTTATGTTCAGAATTTTAGTGGAATCTTTATAGCATTTTTCACAATATAAGGTTAGGGGAAGCCAATCTTTTTTTAAGGGTTCTCTTCTATATTTATTTAGAATTTTTCTAATTATCTCTTTTTTATCTAAAGCTTTTTTAATAAGTTTAGCATATTTGCATTTTTTATTCATTTCATTTTGATATATGTATTCTGGTTCAATGAAAACCTTTTTTAGAGATTTCTCAAAATCTTTTTCAAAAAATTTAGCATAACTTTCCCCTTTTTTTCCTGTTGGACTAGGCACCTCACTAACAGGCATTCCTAAATATTTTTCAAAAGAGGGGTCAATATTTACTGGAACTTTTCTAAATCTGTCATAATCATCCCATGAATAAATAAATCTAACTTTTTTGCCTTTATCTCTAAGAGCTCTTACAACCATATCTGTTGTAATTATTTCTCTAAAATTCCCAATATGAATCTGTCCTGAAGGAGTTATCCCAGATGCACAAACATATTCTTTTTTGTTTCCTTTTTGTTTAATTATGTTCTCAGCAATTTGGTCTGCCCAGAAAAATTTTTCACTCATATTAAATTGATAAAATTTTAGTTTAAATTATTTCCTATTTTATATATGAAGTATTTTGAAAGTTTTAAAATCTTGGAATCTTTCTGATTTTTCTTCAACTTTTCTAATTTGAGAATGTCTTGGACCTTTTTTGCAAAGTTCAACCATTTTTTCAACATTGTCAATATCTCCTTCAAGAAAAATCTCAATTCTTCCATCATCTAAATTTCTTACAAATCCTTTGACATTATATTTCTCTGCATGTTGTTTTACAAATGCTCTAAAAAAAACTCCTTGCACAGTTCCAGATATATATAATCTAATTGCCTTTTTCATACTTTAACTAACTAATGTATGTTTATTAATTTTATTAAGTTGGGATTTTTAAAATAGAAACCCTTATAAACTAAATTTTTCTTTGTGTATTGACTAAACCTTAAAAGGTTCTAACACTGAAAAGTGTGGTCATATAAAATGGGAAATATATATGAAACAGATCCTCATGAATATAATAAAAAATTAGCAGAAGCTCTCAAACAGCTTCCTGAATTTAAAATCCCTGAATGGGCAAGGTTTGTAAAGACAGGCCCTTCAAAAAAGAGGCCTTATGAAGAGGAAGATTTTTGGTATAAAAGAGCTGCAAGTATTTTAAGGCAAATTTACAAAAAGAAAATTATTGGTGTTAATAAATTAAGGACAAAGTATGGGGGAAAGAAAGATAGAGGTATGAAACCTGAGAGATTCATGAAATCTGGAGGCAAAATTATTAGGACAATTCTTCAACAAGCAGATGAAGCAGGATTAACTGAGATAGCAAAATCAGTGAAAGGTGTAAGGAATAGAAAACCAGGAAGGCAGCTCACTGAAAAGGGAAAAAAATTTTTAGAGGCAATAAAATGAATGAGAAAAAGATTAAACAATATAACAATTTAGCAACAGAGATCTTTGCAAAGAGGAATTTAAAGTAAAATGGGAATTAAACATAGACAAAAAAAAATAAAGCTTACAAAGCTTGGGAGAAGAACCAAATGGGCTCCAGTTTGGGCTGTCCTTAAAAAATACGGTCTTGGAAAAAAAGTTCATCCATCTTCTATAACAAAACACAAGAGGTCTTGGAGAATTACTAAGCTTCATATTAAACCAAGAAAACAAAAGAAATCACATTTCGGATAATGAATAAAAATAAATCTGAAAAAATTGAAAGAGAATTAAAATTCTCAATAAACTTTATATAAAATGGAAAAGGAAACATCAATAAAGATTGAAAGAGAATATATTATTCCTCTTAGAAAAAAATATCGCATTGTACCAAGATATAAAAGAGCAAATAAAGCAATTAAAACAATAAAAGAATTTTTACTTAGGCATATGAAAATACGGGATGGAGATTTAAAAAAAATAAAAATTGATAAATATTTAAATGAAATTATCTGGAAAAGAGGAATTAGAAATCCCCCCCATAAGATTAAAGTAAAGGCAGTTAAAGAAGGAGAGAATGTTATAGTTACTGCAGTTACCTTACCAGAAAAAATTAAGTTTAAAAAATTAAGGCATGAAAGAAGAGAGAAATTAGCAGAAGAAATTAAAGAAAAGAATAAATCTTTAATGCAAAAAGCAAAAGAAACTAAAAAATCTTCTTCTGAAGAACAAAAAGAAACTGAAGAACAAAAGATTGAAGAAAAAGAAAAGATTGCTGCATTAAAAGAAGCAGGGAATAAATTAGAAAAAACTAAAGCAAGAGAACTAAAGCATTCTACTAAGGAAAAGATTAAGAAATCTTCAAGGCCTATGAGGAAGGTTATGAATAAATAGATTTTTATAGAAAATCTTTCTTTTAATTTTATGTTAAATGACCTAATTTCTGAATTAAAAAAATTTGAGAACAAAGAAAAAGCAAAAACCCTAAAAAAATTCTTTAAAACCAATGCTGGAGAATATGGGGAGGGAGATATTTTTTTAGGAATAAGTGTTCCGCAACAAAGAGAGATTGCAAAGAAATATAGTGGAATGAGTCTTCCAAAGATACAAAAACTTCTTGATTCAAAAATTCATGAACATCGTCTTATTGCTCTTTTAATCTTAATGAACAAATTTAAAAAAGCAGATGAAAGAACTCAAGGAGATATTTTTAATTTTTATGTAAAAAATTCAGAAAAAATAAACAATTGGGATTTAGTTGATATAAGTTCTCCGCACATTGTTGGAAAATTTCTATTTAATAAGAAAAAAGATATTTTATATGAATTTGCACAATCTAATAATTTATGGAAAAAAAGAATTTCAGTTGTATCTTGTTGTTATTTTATTAAACAAGAAGAATATAATGATGCTCTAAGAATTTTTGAGATTTTATTAAGGGATGAACATGATTTAATACACAAGGCAATTGGGTGGATGCTTAGAGAAATTGGAAAAAGAGATGAAAAGGTTTTACTTAAGTTTCTAAAAAAACATTATAAAAATTTACCAAGAACAACTTTAAGATATGCTATTGAGAAATTTAAACAAGAAAAAAGAAAAGAACTCTTAAAAGAGGTATTTTAAGTTTATTTTAATTATCATAAATTTTTAATACTAACATCTTTTTGTAATCTAATGATTAATATTAAAGAAATAAAACAAAAAAAATCAATAAAAGAACTATTAGAATTTGGTATTATTAATATTGATAAACCAAGAGGGCCTACTTCATTTAATGTTTCTGAATTTATTAAAAGAAAATTAAAACTTAGAAAAACCTCTCATTTTGGAACTCTTGACCCAAAAGTTACAGGAGTCTTGCCTGTTGCTCTTAATCGTGGTTGTAAATTAACTGGATTTTTCTTGGGGGAGGATAAAGAATATGTTGGAATTATGAGAATTCATAAAGACAAACCCCTTAAAGAAATCCAAGAAGTAATCAATAACAAATTTATTGGAAAAATAAAACAAACCCCTCCAGTTAAATCAAGAGTTAAAAGACAAGAAAGAGAGAGAGAAATTAAAAAATTTAAGTTGATTGAAAAAAAAGAAAAAGATATTTTATTCGAAGTTGAATGTGAGGGGGGGACTTATATTAGAAAACTTATTGATGATTTGGGAAAAGAAATGAAAATTGGTGCTCATATGTTGGAATTAAGAAGAATTCGGGCTGGAATTTTTTCAGAAGAAAATTCAATTAATTTATATGAGTTTGAAAAAGCAGTTGAAGAATTTGAAAAAGGCAATGATAAACTTCTAAGAAAAATTATTATTCCTGCTGAAATTGTCTCCAAAATCTATCCTGTTGTTGAGATAAAACAAGAGTTTGTAAAACCTGTTTTACATGGCAGACCAATTTATTATAATTCTCTTACAAAAAAACCCAATATAAAAAAATCTCAAATTATTTCAGTTTTTTCTAAAAATAAATTTATTGGAATGTTTAAGGTTATTGAAGGAAAAGAGATTTTTGCTAAATCTGAATTTACAATGCAAGAAATTCCAAGTTAAATTTATATAATAATTAAAATTAGATAAAATATGGCATTAAAAGATATTCAAAAAGAAGTAGATAAATGGATTTCCCAATATAAAATTGGATATTATCCTCCACTTGCAATGATTACTCAGGCAACAGAAGAATTAGGAGAACTTGCAAGAGAAATAAACAATAGACATGGTCCAAGAATCAAAAAAGATGAAAATGATTCTGCTGAGATTGGTGAAGAAATATGTGATTTGATTTTTTCCATGGTTTGTCTTGCTAATTACCATAACATTGATTTAGATGAATTCTGGAAAAAGAAAATGAAAAAGTGCTATGAAAGAGACGGAAATCGTTGGGAGAAAAAATGAGACACTTTGTTTATTTTTCAAGCAAGGCTTCTACTTCTGGAAAAGCATTAAGTCAAGGAAATCTTATGAAAGCTGGAAGAATGGATATTGCAATCCATAGTTTAATTCAAGGGATTTTTTTATCACACAATTTTAGGAAAGATGTAAAATTTCATTTTGTTTTTTATGGTATGCCCGACCCTCCAAAGCATATTGAAATTCAAGTCAAAGAAGGTACGCCTATTTCAAAAAAAGACATTGGAAAGATAATTCAAAAACTTCTTTATAAATATAAAAAAGGAGAAAAAAATGAGGTTTTTCCTGGATGTTTTATTGAAAAGAAAAACTTATTTGATGTTTTAGAGGAATTAAAAAATAATGGGGAATTGTTTATTCTGAATAAAAAAGGAGAACCTCTTCGTGAAGTTAAAATTAAAAAAAACCCTGTTTTTATCTTAGGAGACCATGATGGATTGCCTAAAAAAGAATTAAAAAAATTAAAAAAAATAGCAAAATTAATCTCAATTGGCCCAAAAATTTATTTTGCATCACAAGTTGTTGCAGTTGTAAATAATGAATTAGATTTAAGAGAAAAGTAATTCTAAAATAAATTAAATAACTTTCCTATAAAGAAAATATAGAAAATTACAAGTAGTGCTCCTTCCCATCTTGTAACTTCTTTATCCTGTGTTATAAAAAAATACAATAATGTAGAAATTAACATCATAGGTAAACCAAACACAAGTATACTATGGGGTATGGTTAGAGTTCCAATCAAAGCAGGTATTCCCATTACACCAAGAGCATTAAATATATTTGAACCTAATACATTTCCTACTGCAATTTCTGGCTTTCCTTTTCTTGCTGCAGAAACAGACACCATTAATTCTGGTAATGATGTACCTAATGCTACAGCACTAATTGCAATTATTTCTTTTCCTATGTTTAATATTTCTGATAATTTAATAACTGATTCAACAGTGTATTTTGCACCAATATAAATAAAAAAAGCACTAATAATAAAAATAAAAAAAGTTTTTATTTTTGGTTTTTCTTTTTTTAATTCATCTTTGGTTTCTTTTTTAATTTCAGCATCCTCATGTTTTTGTTGAGTGGTTGTAGCATAAATTAAATAAAAAATAAATGCTAAAATACACAATAAAGCTTCTGCTAATGTAAATACTCCATCCCAAATCATAATTCCTAATAAAAATGCTGAACCAATTATCCAAGGCAAATCAATATGGATAATTTCATGAGCTATTTTTATTTTTTTACCTGCAATAGCAGCAATACCAAGAACAAGAAGAATATTTGTTATATTTGAACCAATAACATTTCCAATTACTATTTCAGATGAATTTTCTAAAACAGCAAAAATAGAAGAAACAAGTTCAGGTAAAGATGTTCCTATTGCTACAATAGTAACCCCAATAATAAATGCTGGAAGACCAAAATATAATCCTATTTTCTCAGCTGAATCAGTAAAATAATCAGAAGCTTTAACTAAAACAAACAAACTTATTATAAAAATTAGTATCCAAATTAATAAAGGTAGCATGTTTTTATTAAATTGATTCTACTATTTAAATTTTTTGCCTTCCCTAATTTCTTTATAGCAATTGTAAATCCAATAATTCTTGCTGAGTAATTTTCTCCAAGTTTCTTAAGAATTTTTTCTGATAATAATTTCATATTTTTTCTTTCATCTGAATTTTTTAAAATAGAAATTTTAACATTTTTGTGTTTTTTAAAATAAGATTTTAATGTTTGAATAAAATTCTCTGTAAGTCCTTTTTTTCCTAATTGCATATTTCCTATTAACACCATAAGAATTAGAAATAAATTAATTATTTAAAACTTACATTAATAAATTTTAAAAATAAAAAATTATGGGAGTATTGCTCTGATTGTCCCTTTAGCTGTTTGAACTAGGCTTGAACCAGATTCAATGTAATTAATTGTTATATCCCCTGAGAGTTTGTCACCACTGTTTAAATCAGAACAATTTATTGTATAAATTGTTATGTTTCCTGGAGATTGTACAACATTTGATGGTGTTGCTGCAGCACATGACCCTGAGTTAGGATTAATTCTAATAGAAGTAACATTGACGCTGTTTCCTCCACCATTTCTTATTTCAATTTGAACAGTTCCTGAGGAGTCTATATTCATACCCCCTTTAACAAAAGGTGCACCAACTTGAAAGTCATTTCCTGCTAAATTTGCTGGATTTCCAATCATATACCATAAAACTCCCACAACAACTACTGCAGCCAGAATTGCCCAGCCATAAGTCATTAAAAATTCTAAAGCTGCCTGACCTCT
>CAZBAB010000004.1:0-17183 GCA_964489815.1 Candidatus Woesearchaeota archaeon
AAGCCCCAACTGCTGTGAAAAAAGAAGAATAAAATTTATAAATAATATTCTATTTATAAAACAAAGATGGAAAAACAAAAAGGCTATAAAGGAATTCTTGAAAAAGAATTAAAAAAAGCAAATGATAAATATGAAAGTTTGAAATTTAAAGAGAAACTAGGGATTTATAGAAAAATAAAAAAAGAGGACAATAATAAAACACCATGGCAAAAAAATAGTAAAAATATAAAATTAGCAGAAAATCTTATGAAAAAATTAAATCCACCTTCTTTAAAAAAACAATATCATACGAAAATTTATACAAAAATTAGTGCAATTGCATATGACTTAATGAATTCATGTTACCCCTCTGACATATTAGAGGGGGCTAGATTATATGAAAAAATAGGGAGAGGAGAAAAGATTGCTATAAGATTATTAAGAAAAATAGAAAAAGCTGTTTCAGAAGACCCTGAAAATAAAGAATATCTTGAAGAAGCAATAAAATTTGCAAAAAAATATCAAGAAAAAAGTGAATTAAACTCAGAAGAAAAGAAAACAGGATTAGAATCAAAACTTACTCCCCTCTTTGGAGTTGGTTTTATTATTGGAATTGCTTTAAGTCTTTCTTCATTAAACTTAAATGGGTGGGTTGTTTCCAATTTAACACATTCTATTCAGGGGGGAGTGGGGGTTTTATTAATTATAGGTTGTTTAATTGGATTGGTCTTGACTTCAAAAAAATAAATCAAGTTTTCTAAAAAAATTAATTCTAGATTTACATAAAGCCAAAATAGCAAACTTTATAAACCCTCAAAAAAAAGAAAAATAATGAAAAATAAAAAATACTCAACATGTGAAGGATACTCTATAAATGAAATTAAAAAAACAATTAGAAATTTAGTAAGAACTAAGATTCCTAATTTAGCAATTATAACTCATCTTTCATATATGTTTGGTGTTAATCCAAAAGAATATAATGGAAAATTACAAAAAGAGTTTGCAGACATAACCTTTAGACATCAAACAAAGCCTTCCCCTTTAGAACAAGATTTAGATGAAGAAGTAAAATATCTTCTTGATATTGGAACACCCTAAACAACTTTAAAATCAACCCGTAATCTAACCTTATAAGGTGCAATTTCACCTGCATTTTTTATATTTAAAATTTTTATTCTCTTGCTGGCTTTTTTTGCTTCTAATTTAATTTTTTCAATAATTTTATGCTTATCCTCAATCCTGCAAAAATCATAATAATAAATTCGTGTTCCTTTTTTTACTAATTTAAAGCAATCTTCTAAAAAAGAATCTTTTAATTGAGGCCTTGGCATTACAATAACATCAAACTTCTTTTTTTGCTTTTTCAATCTTTCAGCAACTTTTTTAAAATCCCCATCAACAAATTCTATTTTTTCTTTTAATTTATTTAATTCAACATTCAAACGAGCATATTTATTAGCAATTCTATTTAATTCATTTGAAACAACATTAGCACCAGAATTTTTGGCAATCACAATTGAAAAAGGAGCAACACCAGCAAAACAAACTAAAACTTTTTCATTTTTTTTAATTAAACCTGCAATTTCTTTTCTTTCATTACTTAATCTTGGAGAAAAATAAGTTGTGTCAATATTAAATCTAAAAGAACAACCATTTTCACGATATAAAACCTCTTTGGTCTTTTCTCCAGCAATAACTTTTGTATGAATTTTTCTTAATCTTCCCTTAAACTTTCCAACTTTTTCTAAAACAGTTTTTACTGACTTATTATCTCTCAAAATTTTCTGTGCAAATTTTTTCTTATCTTGTGCTTTGACATTATCATTAAAATTAACTAAAGCCACATTCCCTAATAAACTATATGCTCTTAATTTCTTAGTTCCCATAAAATAAACAACCAAAAACATAATTTAAAAGTATTGGAAAAGAAATAAAAAAATTTAATACTTTTTATAAAAAATTAATTCAAAATCAAACAAACTTATTTACCAAAAATTCTTTCGTGGCGCTTTTTTATTCTTTTTTTATGCCATTCTTTCATTAAAGCATCATTTTCTATTTCTTCTAAAAATTGTCTTTGCTGGTCCTCCATAGTTTTTATATCTCTCTCCAACATTTTTCTTTCTGCAATTAATTCTTCTTTATGTCCAAGGAACTCAATTATCTTTCTTATAAATGATTTAAATCTAAAAGAAATAAAAAGTGCAATACCAAGTGCAAGAATTGAAATTACAACAACAAGAGCACCAGGTACTTGATGAGATAGAAAAAGCATTACAGTTCTATATAACAAGAAAAGAGAAAATAAAATCCACATAAAATTAGCAAGAAGAAGATTTAATATACTAATATCTTTTTTTGTAACAGCATTAACAGTATACATAATCACAGGTGTAAAAGGAATAAAAATTGTTAAAGTTAAACCTAAAGCAGAATATGTGGTTAATACCCCAACTAAATCCTCTGGAGTAATAAATGCAATAGCTAAAAAAGAAATTACAAATGAGAATAACCATCTAAGAACTTGTTTTCCAATTCTAGATTCTTTTTCCTTAGTTGGAGGAAAATTAGCTTCTAATAAAATAGTATATAAGAAAAAATAAAAGATACTTTGAGATATTAGCATCTAATTTACCATTTGACCAATCAGTAAACATAGAACCTATACCTGTTGAACTTCCACCCAAATTAATTTTTGTTGAATAACCTGTAATCTTATTATCTATATTATTACCTATATTTAAATTAGTTCCTAAATTTAGAAAACTAACACCCATTATTATTAAAAGAATTATAAAAATTAAGGCAGGAATAGTAAATTCTTTGTTTATATTTTTATCTCTTATAAATCTATGTATGAAAATATTATTTATAAATATTTCTAATATAGAAAAACTTTATAAGAATTAATTTCTTAATGCTTTTATGCAAAAAAAGAATTTATTGTTTTTAGGAGTTTTTCTCTTACCTTTAATTAGTGCATATACTTCATATTATAATTTTTCTTTAACTGGTTTATTCGCAAGTATTGGTTCGCAAACCCTTTTATTAGGAGGAATATTTTTAGTAATTTTTGTATTAATCAATTACATTCTCGGAAAAATTTTTAGAGACCAAAAAATGGTTCCTGCTGTAATAGCTCTTGTTATAGCAATGTTTAGTGTCTATGGTGCTTATTCAAGAGGATGGAGTTTAGAAGGCATATTCTCTAATATAGGGATAAGTACAGAAAATTCAAAAATGATTTTTGGAATAATAATTTTTATAGCAATTATTTGGGCTCTTAAAAAAATAGGTTTTGGAAAATTTTTGTCATTAATCGGACTTGCAATGTTAATTCTTCCTTTTCTTTTTGACCAAATAGCACAAAAAGGGGCAATGTTTATTATAGGATTAATTCTTCTCATTCTTGGACTTCTTACTTTAAGAAAGAAAAAATCAAATCTAGAAAAAAAAGAAAAGGAAATAAAAAAAATAGAAAATAAACTAAATAAAATGGAGCAAAATCCTAAAACACCAAAAGATATAGAAAATATACAAAAAACAAAACAAGAACTTCAAAAAAAAGAGAGAGAACTGCAACAACAAAAAGAACAAGTAAATAAATTTACACTTGCAAGAAAGATAGGAATAAATAATTTAATAAAGCAAAAACAGCAATTAACTAAAGAATATAATCAAGGATTAGAAAAAGCAAAAGAGTTGTCTATAATAGCAACAAAACTTGGATGGACAAAAGCAGGAATTCATCCAAGACCTGGAGAAACCCCAGAACAAATTAAGCAAAGAACAATAGCAGGAAGTGAAGCCCATAAAGCATGGTATAGGCAATATACAAAAAATAAACAAATGGGAGAAGAGCTTGAAAAAATTGAAGCAAGAATAAATAAATTGCGTTCAAAAATTAAAGATTAAAACCATTTCTTTAAATTATCTTGCTTTGAACCTTTAATTATTTCCTTAACATCAATTCCAAAAACCTGAAAAATATTTTCAACTGCTGGCAAAATCTGGTTTTCCAAGTAATATTTTATATTATATTCTCCTTTTTCACCTTTAAGTTTAACTTTGTCACGGACAAGCTTTGATTTTGTTTTTGTTTCTGCAATATAATATTCAATTAAGACACCAGTGGAGACAGGCATTTTATTTTTAATCATTTTTCGCGCAGCAACAATATGTGGAGTATTTGCTTTATATTCCAAAAGAGGTTTTTTTAATTGTGTTTTTATAATTAAATCATTTAAATTCACTTTTCTTTCTTTAAGTTTTTTAATAATCTCCTTAACATATTCAAGAGCTTTTTTTTCATTACCCTCTTCTAAAATCTGATGAATGACCTTGTTTTGCATTTCTCTTGCTAAATAACACCAGTCTCTTCGAACAGTTTCAAAACCCCTAATTTTTAAATTTCCATTATAATCAATCATAGCATACTTTTTTTTAGCCCCAATATTCCCAGCCCGAGTAGTTACCCAAAGCCCTCTTTTAAAAAAACCTTCTAACTCTAACTGCATAACTCCTGGCAAAGAAGCATTTAATTTTTTTAAAAAATCCTTAATCTCTTTTTTAGTTTTATCTCCTATTGCAAAAGCCACAGAATCAGTATCCCCAAAAATAACATTAAACCCTGCTTTCTCAACTTTTTTAATAATATCTTTATTAAATCTCCTAACAAAAGCTAAAATCGAAGCAGAGGTTTCATGAGAGTAATATCTTGCACCAAAAAAACCAATATAACCATGTGCAGAAGCAGACAAAACCTTAAAAGCATTACTCCTCGCCTTAGTCAAAACATTGGGATTCTTTTTATATTCTTCTTTTGCTTGCTTTCTTTTTAAAAAGATATCTTTCATTAAAGAAGGAAAAAATCCTGGTTTTTTTGTAAAATAATATTTTTTATTAGAACCCTCTTCAATCTCTGGGGATACAAAAGAATTTTTTTCTTTTTTCTCTAATAAAGTTCCTTTGGATAAATTCATTGAGACAATAATACTTGTATGCATAGAAGTAAAATCAAAAACTGCAATATTCTCATATATTCCAGGTTTAGGTTCATAAACAAATGCACCCTTCACACCACCTAATCTCTTTCGCTCAGAAATCTCATTATAAGTGGGTTGTTTTTCTGGAATCTCATTGTATTTATCCAAATTATGAAGAATATAGCTTTCAATATGTTTGGACAAACCAAAGCGTGAAACATTAAAAATTGGCTCTTCAATAATTTTAGTAAATTCAATCATATCTAACCAAAATTTATTAAACAAATTAAAAGTCAAAACAGAATCATGTAAATTATATTCATAATAATCCTTCCAATCTCCTTCTTTTAAAACAGAAGAATGCTTTATATCAAAATCCTTTTTTCTATCCCCTAAAAACTCATAAGCAACATCATCTAAACTAAGTGTCTCTGATTGCATATATTGTGAATAAACAGTTCTAATAAATCGCAATAAATCAATATGAACAATCCCTTTAATCTTCCCAACAAGTTGATTCCCTCTGGAAAATCTTGGCTGCGAACCATCAAGCCCTAAACACAAATTAACCTTATGTTTTTCTGCCCTGGCTTTTAAATAAGGCAAATCAAAACCATCAGAAAAATAACCAACTAAAAAATCAGGTGAAAATTTCTTAACCTCTTTTACAAGTTTCTCTAAAAGTTCTGCCTCATCCTTAACATATTCAACATAAAAAGGTTTATTTTTTGATTTTTTCCATGTGATTACTTTTTTATAATTTTCACCAACCAAGGATACCATTAAAATCTCTCCATTTCCAATTTTCAATTCATCAGTTTCAATATCATAAGCTAAAACTCTTGGTTTAAAATTTTGCTCTTTAATCTGTTTTTTAGAATCAAGTTTAATGCAAAAATCAACTTCCATTACTGAGTCAATTCCACCAAATTCCAAAGAATTATTTAATACTTCTCCCTCAATTTCATACCATTTTAATGGTTCTAATTTTTTTTCAATAATATAATGTGTAATAAAACCCAAATCATAACCCCGTCTTTTTTCAATTTCTTTCATATCAAGTTTGTCAGCAATATCATGCAAATCCTTGTAATTTGTAGCAAAAATCTTCAAAGCTTTAACATCTTTATCTAAAAATTTTTTATTATGAAGTTCTACTTTTTCAACACAGGTTTTTCTACCTTTTACATTTAATTTAATCTTTTCAATTTTTTTAATAAGATTATTAATCTTTTTTTTATTCAAACCTTGCTTTAAAATTGCCCATAAATAAACATCACAAGAATCAATAACACAAACTCTCTTACCTTCACTATTTCTGCCAATAATCCTCACATAATTCCTCCCCTGAAAATCAAAATAATCATAATCTACAGGAATAAATTTCATCTTCATAAAAAACAAAAAACAAAGCATTATTTAAATTTTAATAAATTAAAAACAAATGTGTCACCCTCAATAAATTAATACAAACGAAAGATTTAAATATAAAAATAAACCTTAAAAACAGCATGGAAGAGGACAGTGCTATTATTAGAGATGAAATAAAAAGAAAACAAGAAATAAAATTTGGAAAACTCATAAAAGAAATAAAAAAAGGAGTTATAAACTTTGGCTCCAAAGCAGTTTCTATAAAAGTGAATGAAATAAGCCGTGTTCTTGGAAGCGGGGTGCATTTTGAAAGAATATATGCCCTGAAAAAAAGAAATGAAAAAGGAGAATTAGAAGAAGTTTATGTTAAAGAATTAATCTGTTATGATTTAGATGAATATGATAAAGGAAACACACAAGAACAAATTATAAGAGATGGCATGAAAACTCTTGCCTTTTTATTAAATAATACCCCCTTAAAAAGTGATTCAAGATATCGCGTTAAAGCGCACAATAATATTGCAATAATTCATTTAGAAAAAAAGAAAAAAAGAAACTTGGAAGAAAGGCTTTAAAAAGCAGTTAAGTATTTATATTTATAAATTTCTATTTTTACATGGGATTAAATATTAAAGATATTATTTCAAAAAAAGAAATAGAGATTCCTTCTTTAAAAGGAAAAATTGTTGCAGTGGATGCCTTTAATATTCTTTATCAATTTTTATCAACAATTAGGCAATATGATGGCACTCCCTTAATGGATAAAAACAAAAACATAACAAGCCATCTTTCTGGGATTTTTTACAGGAATATTGCTTTGCTTTCTGAAGGAATAAAATTAATTTATGTATTTGATGGGAAACCCCCAGAATTAAAATCAAAGATTCACAAAATACGCGGAAATATAAAAGAACTTTATAAAGAAAAATATAAAATAGCAAAACAAAAACAAGATTTTTATGCTATGAAAACATATAGTAGTCAAATGGTTAGATTAAGTAATGAAATGATTAAAGAAAGCAAAGAGCTTTTAGAGGCAATGGGTATTGCAGTTGTTCAGGCCCCTGGAGAAGGGGAAGCCCAAGCAGCACACATGGCAAAACAAAAAAGAGTATATGCAAGTGTAAGTCAAGATTATGATAGTTTACTTTTCGGAGCACCAATTTTAATAAGAAATTTGGCACTTGCAAGAAAAAAGAAAACCTTTTCAGGATTTATAGAAGTAAAACCAGAAATAATTGAACTTAAAAAGATTCTTAAAGAACTTGAAATAAATTTAGAACAATTAATTTGTATTGGAATCTTGGTTGGGACTGATTACAATCCAAAAGGCATTCCAGGAATTGGACAAAAAAAAGCACTTGCTCTTGTTAAAAAATATAAAACAAAAGAAAAAATCTTTCAAGCAATTCAAGAAAAAATTAATGAACTTGATGAAGAAGATAAATTTAATGCAAAACAAATTTACAAGCTTTTTGAAAAACCAAATGTAAAAGATATAAATATAAAATTTCCAGAAATAAATTTTGAAAAAATAAAAGAAATTTTAATTAAAAAACATAACTTTTCAGAAGAACGGGTTGAAAAACAAATTAATAAATTAAAAAAAATCCAAGAAGACAAAAAACAATCTGGTTTAGATAAATGGTTTTGAATATGCTAAAACAAAGAAAAATCCCAGAGCCAAAACCTCTTTTTTTAGAAAGAATGCAAAAGCTTTTTCAAAATAAAAAAGATTTCAAAAACTATCTAGAGATTCTTAAGCACAAACCAGTAAAATCAATTAGGTGCAACACATTAAAAATTTCTCCTGAAAAATTAAAGAAAAAATTAGAGGTTTATGGATGGAAAATAATTCAACCATGGAAAACAAATCCAGAAGTCATGATTGTTGACACAGAACTTGAGCCAGGAGAATTAGGAAGAAGTTTAGAACATCTTTTAGGTTACTATTATATCCAGGAATTAGCAAGCATGCTTCCAGTAATTGCTCTTGAACCAAAACAAGGAGAAAAAATTTTAGATTTATGTTCTGCACCAGGAAGTAAAACAACGCAAATAGCAGCAAAAATGCAAAATACAGGATTTATAATTGCAAACGAAATTTCATTAGGAAGAATCAAAATTCTTGCATCAAATCTTGAAAGATGTGGAGTAACAAATACAATTATTACAAAAAAAGAAGGAGCAGCACTTTGCAAACGTTTTAAAAAACAGGATTTAAAATTTGATAAAATATTAATAGACACACCTTGTTCTGGTGAAGGAACTTTAAGAAGCAAATACAAAACTTATATAATGTGGAATATAAAAACAATAAAATCACTCCCAAAAATACAATTTAATCTATTTAAAAATGCATTTGAAATTCTTAAAATTGGAGGGGAAATAATTTATTCAACCTGCACACATGCACCAGAAGAAAATGAAGGAGTTGTAAATAGAATTTTAGAAGAATTCAAAGACAGAATAAAAATTCAAAAAATAAAAATTCCGATTAAATCAAGACAAGGAATAACAAAGTGGGAAAGTAATAAATACAATCCAAAAGTAAAATCAACTTGCAGAATCTATCCTCAAGATAACAACACAGAAGGATTTTTTCTTGCAAAATTTAAAAAAATAAAATGAAAACCCAAAAATATAAAATATTAAACTCAAAAGAAAAAAAAGAAATTGAAAATAAATTAAAGAACCAATTTGGAATTAAAAAAATTCCAGGAATAATCTTGCAAAAAGGTGCAGAAAGATTATTTTTATTTCAAGGAGAATTAAATTTAAAACAAATCAGAGAAATTGAAGATAATGTTCCAATAGAAAGAATTGGAGTTTATTTTGCAAAACAAGTTCAAGATTCTGTGCGATTAAGTATTGAAGGAGTTCATTTATTAAAAAACCAAATAACAAAAAATATTATAGAATTAAATGAAAAAGATGCAAAAACTTGGATGTATGGTTCTGAAGTAGACATTAAAACAGGAAAAAAATGTTTTGTAATTATCAAACATAAAGATTATTTTCTTGGTTGTGAAAAAGCATCAGAAAAAAAAATATCAAATTATGTTCCAAAATCACGAAGGCTTAAAAATAAAAATATCTTAGAATAAAAATGTTCAATAAAATACTTTTAGTTTATAGTGAAAAAGAATCAAAAAATAAAAAAAATATATTAAAAATAAAAAGAATTTTAGGAGAAAAAATAAAAAAAATTGTGTGTGTAAGAAATCTACAATTTAATGTATTTAATAATATTGATTTGGTTATCACACTTGGAGGAGACGGAACTTTTATTCGTGCTGCGAGTTTTATTAAAAAAACCCCAATATTAGGAATAAATTCTGAATCAAAAAATTCTGAAGGAGCTTTAACAAGTTTAAATGAATTTCAAATAAATAAAATACCAAAATTATTAGAAGACCCAAATATAATAAAAAGAAAAAGAATTCAAATTGAAAAAAATAATGTAAAATTAGATAAACTTGCATTAAATGAAATTTTTATTGGTTCTCAAAATCAATTCCATACCTCAAGATACGAAGTCAAATTTAACAACAAAAAAGAAGAACAAAGAAGTTCTGGAATTTTAATTGCAACTGGCTCTGGTTCAAGTGCATGGTATAAATCTGCAGGAGGAAAGATTTTCAATTATAATTCAAGAGACCTACATTTTATAGTAAGAGAGCCCTATAAAGGAAAGATTTTTAATCCAAAAATACTTAAAGGAAAAATTAAACCAAAACAAAATTTTGAAATTAAATCAAAAATGCATCATAATGGAGTTATTGCATTGGATTCAAATACAATTTATGAATTTAGATTTGGAGACAAATGTAAAGCAAGCATCTCAGATAAAGATTTAAATGTTTTAACTTTAAAAAATGAAAACAAAAAAGAAATCTAAACAAAAGAAATTAAAAGAATTAAAACTCCCGATGAAGTTTAATCCAGGAACTAAAAAATATGAACCCTCCTTACCCATAGTAAAAAAAGGAAAAAAAGTGAAATTAAAAGATATTTGGAAAATAATAATATTTCTTTTAATACTCATATTGGTGCTTGTATTTATGATTATGAAAAAATGAAAACAAAAGAAATACTTAAAGCAGGAGAAATTGCAAAAAAAGTAAAAATTTATGCAAAAGAACTTATTAAAAAAGACATGCCCCTTTTAGAAATAGCAGAAAAAATTGAAAATAAAATTATAGAACTCGGAGGAAAACCTGCATTTCCAACCAATCTTTCAATAGATGAAATAGCAGCACATTATACTCCTTTTCACGACGACAAGACATTAGCAAAAGGTTTATTAAAAATAGATTTAGGAGTACAAATAGATGGATGGCTTTCAGATACAGCATTTTCAATGGATTTGGACAATTCAAATGAAAATAAAAAACTAATTGAAGCCTCAAAGCAAGCATTAAAAAAAGGAATAGATACACTTAAAATTGGAATTACCACAGGTGAAATTGGAAAAATAATTGAAAATTCAATTGAATCCAATAATCTCTCCCCTATAAGAAATCTTTCAGGACATTCTATAAGTAATTATGAATTACATTCAGGGATTACAATCCCAAACATTAATGATGATTCCAAAACAAAAATAAAAAAAGGATTATATGCAATAGAACCTTTTGTAACAAATGGAAGTGGAAAAGTTAGAGAAAAAAACCCCTCTGGAATTTATATCTTAATGGAAACTAAAAATATTAGAAACCCCATTGCAAGGGAAATTTTAAAATACATAATACAAAAATATAAAACACTTCCTTTCTGCGAGAGATGGCTTGTAAAAAAATTCGGGACAAAAGCCCTCTTTGCATTAAGGCAATTAGAAAAAAATGGAAATATTTACCAATTTTCTCAATTAGTTGAAATTTCTAATTCAAAAGTCGCACAAACAGAAGATACAATCCTATTAACAGAAGATAAAAAAATTGTTACAACAAACGATTATTAATCAAAAAAAGATTTTTTGACACCTTCAATATTTAAAAAGATGCCTATAGTAAAAAATAAAATTTATAAATTATCCAAAATAAGTTCCTTCATTAGGAATACTTGCTTTTGCTGATTTTAAAAAATTCTCTTCAATTTTTTTATAACTTTCAATTGTTGTCTTGGTCACACTTGGCTTTATTTTATTCAAAGCCTTTTCAAAATGTCTTTTTGAAACATTTTCTGATTGCAAATTTTCACGCAAAGCAAGCATAGCAGCTTCTCTAACAAGAGATTCTAAATCTGCTCCTGTATAGCCAATTGTTTTTTTAGTTAATTCTTTAATTAATTTTTCTTTATTTTTAATTGGCATATTTCGTGTATGAATCTTTAAAATTTGTTCTCTGCTTTTTTCATCAGGAGCGTCTACAAGTAAAATTTTATCAAATCTTCCAGGTCTTAATAAAGCAGAATCAAGCATATCAGGTCTATTTGTTGCTCCAATAACTAAAATATTTTTCATTCCCTCTAATCCATCCATCTCAGCAAGCATTTGATTTAAAACCCTCTCAGTAACCCTTGCTCCGTGTTCTATCCCCCGTTTTCCTGCAAGAGCATCAATTTCATCAAAAAAGATAATACAAGGTGCAACCTGTCTTGCTCTCTCAAAAACTTTTCTCATTCCTTCCTCAGATTTTCCAACCCACATAGAGAGCAAAGAAGGTCCTTTAACCTGAATAAAATTAGCTTCTGATTCCTTTGCAACTGCTTTTGCTAAAAGAGTTTTTCCTGTTCCAGGAGGCCCATATAATAAAATCCCTCTTGAAGGACGGATACCCAATCTCTTAAAACTCTCAGAATATTTAAGAGGCCATTCAACAGCTTCTCTTAATTCTTGCTTAACAGATTCTAATCCTCCAATATCCTTCCAACCAATATTTGGAGTTTCAACTAAAACTTCTCTCATTGCAGAGGGCCTTACTACTTTTAAAGCTTCATCAAAATTTTCTTTTTTAACTATAAGTTTCTCTAAAATTTCCTTTGGGATATTCTCCTCATCTAATTTAATCTTAGGCAAAATCTTTCTCAAAACATTCATTGCAGCTTCTTTACATAAAGCCTCTAAATCAGCACCAACAAAACCATGGGTTAGAGCAGCAAGATTTTCTAAATTAACTTTCTTATCTAAAGGCATTCCACGAGTGTGAATTTTTAAAATTTGTAACCTGCCTTTCTTACTTGGAACTCCAACTTCAATTTCCCTATCAAATCTTCCAGGACGTCTTAAAGCAGAATCAATTGAATTAATTCTATTAGTAGCTCCAATGACTATAACCCTTCCACGTGATTTCAAACCATCCATCATAGTTAAAATCTGAGAAACAACCCTTCTCTCAACCTCCCCCTGAACATCTTCTCTTTTAGGAGCAATAGCATCAAGTTCATCAATAAAAATAATTGAGGGTGCATTTTTTTCAGCCTCCTCAAAAATAGAGCGAATCTTTTTTTCAGACTCTCCATAAAATTTTGACATTATTTCTGGACCATTCAACAAAATAAAATTAGCTTCAGATTCATTTGCAACTGCTTTTGCTAAAAGAGTTTTTCCTGTTCCAGGAGGCCCATGCAATAAAACTCCTTTTGGAGGTTCAACCCCTAATCTCTCAAAGATTTCAGGATGCTTCATAGGAATTTCAACCATCTCCCTTATTTTTTTTATTTCATCATCCAAGCCTCCAATATCTTCATAATTTATTTCAGGTATTTTTTCATCAACTATATCAATAGCTTTGGGATTTAAAACAACCTGAGTATTTTCAGAGACATAAACAGAAGTATTTGAAGGATTAACATTTATAACTAAAAATTTAATTTGAGCAACTCTCCCACCAAGATTACCAATTGGAAAACCCATATTTCCAAAAATATCGCCAAAAATATCATTCATTTCTCCAAATTCTTCACTCATTAAATCTCTTCTTCTTTGCACACCCCCGAGGACAACTAAATCTCCTTTTAGCATAGTCCTTCCAAGAAGTCCTTTTTTTAATCCTTCTGGATCTCCCTGAACTCTTATGCCTTTTTGTGCAGGAGCAATAATAATTTTTTTTGCTTCTCTAACATTTGCTTTTGATAAAGTTACAACATCTCCAATTCCAACACGAGCATTTTTTCTTAAAATACCATCTATTCTTATAATCCCTTCTCCAATGTCAGCAGGATATGCTCTATCCACAATTGCCACAGTTGTTCTATTTCCTTTAATTAAGATAGCATCTCCTCTTTCAACACCTAAATCAAGCATAATACCTTTGTCAATTCGCGCAATGCCTTTATAAGCATCATCCTGCAAAGCCTCAACAACTTTTAATTGAACTCCTTGTTTATCTTTCATCTTCATCAATACCAAATTTTAAACTTAATTTAGTTATATCTTCAATACACAACTTAACCATACTATTTAAAATATGCTGTTGTTTTTCTATAAAGGAGACAATCTCTCTTGGAATAGATACAGCATAACTATTTCCAACTAAGCGCATCTTAACACTAAATTGTTTATTTTTTAGGTTTATAAATTTATTATAATTTTCCTTATCAATTGGATGAATAATTTTAGCATGGCATTTTGGACACATTACGGCTCTTAAAATAAAACCATTTTTAGAAAGTTTAACTTTTTCCATTACAAGATTACATTTTTTACACAAGATTGGATTATCAAATATATCCGCCATGTATATACAATAAGGTATATACTATTTAAAGTTTACTATATTAAAAATTCATTAGCAAAATTAAATCCCAAACTTTAAAAAACAAAATCTCTTTAATTAGAAATGAGTTGGGAGAAAATAAAACAAGGGTTATCCAAATTTTGGGATATTGTATGGAAAGATGATTCTCCAAAGGGATGGGTTATATCTATAATTGTATTATTTATATTCATAAAATTAATATTTTTTCCAATATTAAATCTTGCAACAGGAACACAACTTCCACTTGCAATTGTAGAATCATGCAGCATGTATCACCAAGGAGATTTATTTTCAAATTATAATAAATGGTGGGAAAGGCATGAAGAAAAATACTCTAATTTCAAAATAACAAAACAGGAATTTGATAAATTTAAATTTAAAAAAGGATTTACAAAAGGAGATATTTTATTCATAACAGGAGTAAAACCCCAGAACATTAAAATAGGGGACATAATAATATTTAATGCAGGGTATTCTAATCCAATTATCCATCGGGTTATATCAATAAAAAAAGAACAAGGAAAATATTATTTTAGTACGCTTGGAGACAACAATAATAAGCAACTTCTAATTGAAAAGACAATCTCTGAAGACCAAATAATTGGAAAAGCTCAAATAAAATTAATACCTTATTTGGGATGGGTTAAATTAATATTTTTTGAACCAAAAAAGAATCCAAGCCAGAGAGGTCTTTGTTCTGAAAATTAATATACTAAAAAGTGTAAACAAATTATCAAAAGTTTTTTAAAGCATATAAAATAATATCTACAATGGAATTTTGCCCTAAATGTGGTTCAATACTTGTACAAAAAAAGAAAAATTTTAAGTGCCCAAGATGTGGTTACACTAAAAAAGGAAAAGTTGTTTTAACTGCTTCTGAAAAAATACAAGAAAAAAATGAGATACCAATAATCTCAGAAGAAATTGAGACACACCCAATTGTTGATGCTGTATGCAAAAAATGCAAAAACAAAAAAGCATATTTCTGGACATTGCAAACAAGAGCAAGTGATGAAGCAGAAACTAAATTTTTTAAATGCACTAAATGTGGCCACATTTGGAGAGAATACAGATAATTACTCCTTCATATATTTTTTAACAATTTCTACAAGTTCAAGAGGGTTATCAATCACATAATCAAAATAAATTCTTTTTTGTCCAGAAACTTCAATACCCCCCTCCAAAACAGAACGGGCTCTTTCCTTGCCTTCTACAGCAGATTCATAGCCCCATGTAACACCAACACTAATTAAATTTTCAGGATGTCCTGAGTTCAATCTAATAATATTTTTTGAAGCAATTAAATCAGATAGAGTATCCCCAACATGAAGAGTAAATGCTCCTTCACTACCTAAAAACCCCATTGCCAAAGCCAAAGAAATATTTGAGGGTTTTCTTATTGCATTAAAATCTCCTTCACCATAAAATTTATGCAAAGTCTCCTCTGTAACAAAAGAATCAAAGTACTTCAAAAGATTGTATTTTTGCAAATCATTATAAACAACCTCCCAACTAGAATTAGTATTAATACCTAATCTTAAACTTGTATTAAAATCAGGGTTTTTGCTTAAACGACCCATCTCCCAGATTTCTTTTATTGCTTGTTTTATGCCAGGATATAAATTACTTGGATGCTCTAAACAAAAATTTCTATAATTAACCCAAACAGGATGATTTAAATCTTTTAAATCAGATGACAGACCCAAAAAATTATAAACATTTTGAACCCAATCTACATGGTTTATTTTTTCATTAAACATCTCCATAAATGATTTAAAATTTTTATATGGAAAGTCTCTTCCTTTAACTTTTTCTTTATTTATCTCATGATTCCACCAATACTGAAACCACTTGTATTGCCTTTCCATAGTCTTGCTAATAGTTCCATCATAATCAAAAATAATTGCCTGCAACATAAAAAATTTATATTAAATAATCTTTTAAATTAAATTATAATAGAAATCATACAAATAAAATATAACATTAAACTTTTAAACTTAATTCTTAATATAATTTTAGGGTTTTATGGCTCCGTAGCTCAGTCTGGTCAGAGCACTGGACTCTTAAGCTGAAACTTGTTTCGCCTGCTTCGCGAACTTTGTTTCACAAAGCAATCCAGGTGTCGAGGGTTCAAATCCCTTCGGGGCCATTTTAGATTTAAAAGATTCTATTAAAAAATTTTTAAAAACCTCACAAAAAATTACCTATTATTCAAATTCCTTACTTTTAAAAGAATAAACAATCTCAACCCCTTTTCTTCTTGCTTCTCTTCCCCTTACCAAACTCTCTAATCTCCTAAGAGCTTTTTCATCAGCTAAGTTTTCATCTTTTGCAGTTCCCCAAGGTTCTCCTCTAAAAAAAGAATTAAGATATTCTCTATTTTTATTTAACCCAAAAATTTCCTCAGGTTTTATATGGGAAGACATTAATATATAATTCTTTCCATCCCATACTGCTCTAGAAATAGCAAAAATACCTTGATTATAAAAAGCTTCTTCATCAGATAACCAATTAGCAAGATACATAATTTCACTTCTATCAGAAGCTTCTCTTTTATCTATTTTAATTTTTTTCATAAACACCAAATTAAAAACCTATTTATAAAGGTTCCCCTTTCTTCTTAATAATAATTGTGCTTGAACAAATGCTTTTGGATTCATTTTAAATCCACCTAATTGAAGATTTTTAACAAGAACATCTAATCCATTTATATGAAGGGCCCCAGAAAGAGAGATTTCTCTAATAAGAACATCTGATTCCCCAATGTCTCTTCCATATTTTCGTGCTTCTTCAAGAGCATTTTTAACCCCCTCTATGTTTCTTTCTCTATCATGTCCTGGACCATAAGAATAAAAAAGCACAGGAATTCCATAAGTATCAAAATAATCAATCTCTTTGGGTTTTCCAATAGTATTAAATCCTAAACACAAATCAATATATGGCCCTTTTTTAATTACCTCAGCAATCTCCTCTAAAGAGGGGTCTATTTCAAAATACTGTTGTTTTAAAGATTCTACTTTTCTCAAGACCCAAAGATGAACTTTATCTGATTCCATTAAAAATTTAAAAATCTTGTCTTTTTAAGTATAACTATTTTGAAATTTCTTTTTTAAAACAGATTCAATTAATCCTTTAAATAAAGGAGCAG
>CAZBAB010000005.1:0-14092 GCA_964489815.1 Candidatus Woesearchaeota archaeon
CCTAAAACAAAACCATAATTTGCATTATTCCCCCACTTAAATTGCCCCCAAATTCCAAAAGAGGCATTTCCCCAGATTAAAGTATCTCCTGCTATGCTTCTTTTTTCAATTTTTAGGTATCTATTTTTAACATTAACATCATTATAAATATCAACAACTTCTACAATAAAATCCCCTGTTTTGCTTAATTCTTCTTCTAATCTTTTTAATCTTATAGTGGTATCTCTTTCTAAATCTCCAATTCTCACTTCTTTATCTCCAAGGGTTAATTCAATATCAGATGAAGGGTATGTAATTTTCATTTTTCTAATTAACATATTTTTATCGTATGAATATCTTTCATCAACAACCCTTATTATCTGTCCAACCTGTAAATTTAAACTATTAACCACATCGGGTTTTACCTTTATTCTTGTAGATAAAAAAGGAGAACTATAAACACTTAATAATTCCCTTGCCCTCTTTTCTGCGTCATCGACTTTCTGAATATCATTAAAAGTAAATCTCTTTTTTATTGTTCTTCCTATATCACTAACGCTTGTTGGATTAGTCATAACAACAGGTCTCGGAGCCCTGTATGAATATCTTACTGAAATATTGTCTGTTCCACTTGCAGGTGCAGTTGTAAAAATAATCTTTTTCTGGTCTTTATCTACTAAATAATCATAAGTGCTTGTTGCTCCTTCTGTTCCACCGATTTTTTCATCACCATCAACTTCAACCCTTACAATTTCTGGCATCTGTGTTAAAGTAAATTCTGTTGTTGTATCATCTCCTGAAAAGGTTTCTGTTTTTTGAACTTCTTGGTATGCTCCAATAACTTCAATTTTATTAAATAATTTTGTTCCGTCTTCTTTCCATTTTGCAAGACTTTGAACGTTGTTATTTGCCCCACCGATATAAATTGTATTTGTGTTTGTAGAATACCCCAAGGGTTCAAAATGCACTTTGTCTTCTTGGCTTTTATAATAAATCTGATAACCATAAATTTCTGCAAGGGTCTTCATTCTTTCAAAAACTTCTGCTTTATTACATACAAATTTATCAAGTAAAATTTCTGTTCCTGTATCAACTATTGTTGTGCTGTCATAATTAAGTCCTGCTAAATCACACAAATCTTTAAATATTTCACTTCCTTTTCCTGCGGAGCTATCTATGTTTTTATCATAGGTTTTATTTACTTCTGTTTGTATGGCTTTCCATAATTCACAATAAGCCGTAACCTTTATTTTTGTTGGTTCTTTTTCAATTTTGCTTATAACCCCTTTAAAAACCCTGTTGCTATCTTGTTCTAATGTCCCATCATATGCTTCGTAAATTAAAACCTCTTGAAAAGTGCTTAAATCTAATGTGTCTAATATATTCTTTGTAAAATATATAATGGTTTTATCTGTTTGGTCTTCAATAGTATCCTCTATTTCTGTGTTTATTCTATAAGAAGTAACATCTATTGAATTTATTTTAATTAATTGACTTTTTACCATTTTAACTAAATTGACCTTCAACCAAACTTAAATTCCAATTAATTCTGTTTGGGTTTCCAGCATCCCAATCCCAATCCCCATCAACCACCCGAATATTAAAATTTCCGTTAAAATCACTTACAAAAGTTAAATTACTCTCACTTATTTTTCCGCCCTTTGTAATCCAACTATTTAAATATCCTGCAAAAGTCTGTAATTCGCTTTTAGTTCCTGTATAAGTTCCAGAAATACTAATCTTTGTTGTTGGTCCTGTGGTGGGTATTAAAATTGCATCTGAACTATCGCTATCTGGAAGTGCTATCTGTGTAACCCCTGCACTTTTTCTTATTTTCTCTTTTTGAACATTCCCCAAATCAACTCCTTCTATTGTTGCCATTATGTAAAATCTCCTGTCCTACGACTTAATTCTTCCTTTGAATATTCTGCAATTTTTTCTGCAATTTCCCTTATATCTAAATCTGAACTAATGCTTGCATTTATATTTATTGTTGGTGCATAGGTCATTCCAGAGCCTAATAAAGTTTCTGGAGATTTTGTTGCTATTAAAGTATCTCTTGGGTTTGTTTGTATAACTTGTCCGTTTGGTCTTAAAATTGCATCTCCCACATTTAAACCCATCATTCCACTTGTTCTTGTGCTTCCTCTCCTAAACCAATTCCCAATACTTTTTATTTTATTTGCTAACCATTGAAAAGGTGTCTTAATTATATTCCAAATCCATTCTCCAACTTTATTTAAGTAACTGAATGCTGGTTTAATTATCTTTATCCAAATCCATTCTCCAACTTTATATAAAAACTTAAAATAACTAACCACTAAATTAAAGATGAATTTTCCAATATTCCATAAAATCTTGAAGTATCCAACTATTAAATTAAATAAAAATTTTCCAATATTCCATAAAACTTTAAAAGAATTAATTATCAAATTAAATAAGAATTTTCCCACTGGTGCTAAAAACATAAATGCTGGTTTAAGTATATTTTCCCAAATCCACTTTCCTACACTTCCTAACCAAAAACCAAAAGTAACAATCCCTTCCCAAATAGGTTTAAGTAAATTATCCCACACCCATTCAAGTCCTGTTCCTAACCATTCTACTAATTTCTCTATTCCTGCTCTGAGATAATTCATAACAGGCAATAAAACTTTTATTAAACCTGCCATAAGTTTTAAAATCGGTTTAAGTAAGGGTATCAATGGTATAAATAATAACATCCCTATAATCTTTAAAATATCAAAAATCGGTTGAGCCATCTTCATAAATCCAGAGAAAATTGCCCCTAAAACCATAACACCTAATCCAATTATTCCCAATGTTTTTGCTAAACCGCCTAATGTTAAATTTAATCCTAAAAAACCTGTTTTACTTGTTGTTGCTGCTTTTTCTTGTTCTACATTTATTTTATCTGCAAAAGCTTCTAACCCTAAAAATTGTGTTGTATTTATTCCACTTTTTGCCCCCACACCAGAAGGAAGTATATTTGCTTTTCGTGGTTTCTTTAATTCTTTTTCAAATTTAGACATATCGGGTATTACTGGTATCTTTATTCCTGCCATAGAATTACTAAATAAATGGTTTATAAATAACTTTCGTTTATAGGTTTTTGTTTATTTTTCCCTGCTTTTTTTCTAATTCTTCCCTTTCAAGTTTTGCTCTTGTATCTAATATCTGACTAAAAGCATCTAAAATAAAAAGGTCTGTTTCTTGTAGTTCTTTGTAAGTCCATTTAAAAGTTTCACATAAGGCTTCATCATTTAATAACTTTTTAACCCTGTAATCTATTTTTCCCTGCTTAATTAAAGAATTAAGTAATTTATCATTGTTTGTTTTATAAAGAAGTTTAATAGCACTATCCAAATCATTCATTAATTTTTTTTTCCTCTAAATAAGGGAATAGTAATTTTCTCATTCCAAGAGTTAATTTGTTTTGTTCTTCTAAATCTAATTCTTCATATTCTTCCTTTGTTAAATTTGAGCATTCAATTATCAAATTATCCTGAAAATCCAAAAATTCTATTGCTTGGTTTATGTCCTCTCCTTTTTCCTGTATTTTCTTTGCTTCTAATAAAAATTTATCTCTATGTTTCTTTTTTGGTTTTAATTCAACCTCTTTTTCTATATCACCAATTTTTACTCTTATTCGCATATAAAAAATAAATAATTAAAGTTTATAAATCTTTTTGTTTTTTAAAAAGCAGTTTCAGAAATATTATCTACATAATAAATTTTGTCTGTTCCTAATCCTGTTGCAGACCCTTTAAAACTTTGAATAACTATATCCCCTACATTTACTGGTGTTCCAACTTCTTCATAATTTACTCCTGTAAGTTGTGCATTAAATTCTCTCCTTCCACTTCCAAGAGTTACGCCATTATTTGAATTGAATACAAAACTAAAACTACTTGGGCTTGTCTGAGGTGTTGTTCCACCTAAAAATTTCTGGTATTCTGTTGTATCTTCAAATGCAATATCAAAATCAAATGTAATTTCCAAATTTTTTGCAATTGCTTCCTGAATATCAATATTTCCTGCACTATAAATTCCCTCTACATCATTTTTTATATTTAAAGAGTATTTTTGAAGTTTTCCAACAGATGTTTCACTTCCTGCTGTTCCTGATTTTAAAGTTGTGTGTTTAAAATGTAAAGGGCATAAAGAACTTATTACTGAACTGCTTGCACTTGAACCTGAAACATCTACACTTTTACTTATTCCTGTTCCTTTAAAAGTAAGTAATCCGTCTGTATCTACGCTTATTGTTCCTTCACTTAATTTAGACCCTGCATACATAAAAACACTATCAGTTGTAGAATTAAAACTATCTTCTATTGTAAAACTTGGAAGATTTGTTGCTATATCAAAGGTATGTTTCCAATCACTTGTTGTTTGTGTATGACTAACACTGCCAAGCAAATATTCAAAAATCCTTCCGTGTTGTAAATTAATCTCAAAATCCCAAGATAAATCTAATTTTCCTAAAACTAAACATTGTGTTTCACGACTTCCTGTTGAATATACTTTTTGAATTTCTCTTTTATCTGCTGGGCTGAAATTTTGAATTAATCCTATATCCTTTGTAGGTGTTACTGCTGTTCCAAATGTGGTTTCCTTTCCAATTAATAAGGTGTGGTTTTTTGAATGTTGTGTTGTCATTTTTTACTCTTTTTTGCTTTTGCTTGTTTTACTTCTTTAAATAAATCATTCTTTAAAATCTTTTCTACATGGGCATCATCTACTTCTAATGGTTCTCCTGTCACGAATTTGTATTTGAATAAAGGGTTTTCACTCTTTATTGTGCAATCCTGACTACATACGATTTTCATATCTTTTTGAAGTTTTTAATACTTAAATAAGTTTCGGTTACACTGAAACATTTAATTGCTGAAATTTTATATTAATTTCATATCTGTATAACTTCACAAATTTATCACTTAAATCCTTTTCATCAGTTATATCACTAATTTCATACTCTTGATTTCCAAATGGGTCAATTTGAGCATTATTTAAAATTCTTTCAACCTCATTTCTCATTAAAATTAAGTGGTCATAACTATACATAGTCCTTATATCTATCACTACAATGGTTGTAATTCTTTTATTTAAAGCCCCTGAGCCATTATCTTCCTGCATTCTGGTTAATTCCCTTAAAAAAATAAAATCTTTTAAATTTGCCCCCAAATCAACCCTTTTTACATCAAAAATATTACTTATCTGAGGTGTTCTGTTATTAGTATTTGCATCATTCCAATTATCTTCTAAAAGAGTTTTAACATCTGAAAGAAGTGTCATCTTATAATCCTACCACTTTTAATTCTTTATTGCTTGCGATAATTTGCATTGCTTGTTTTTCCCACCTGTTTGCTTTTTCCTGATAACTTAAATTGCTTGTCCCTTCTGGCAATAAAATGCTTCTATCCTCACTTTGAAGTATGTCTAATGCTGTGAGTAAAATGCAACATTTCTTTATTTGCTTTGGAACAGAAGTTTCTCCAAATCTATAAGTCACTCTAACTGCAAAATTTCGTGGCACTGTTCTTGGAAAAGTTTTAATAAAAACTATTCCCATATCATAATCCACCCAAAAATCTTTATTTCTACCTTCCTCTTTTTCAGTTAAAAAGTCTTCCCAACTTTAACCATTCCAGACTTCTAATTTATCCCCATCACTTGAACTAAAAGTTTTAACTTTTCTATGTTCTAAAAAGACACTTGCTCCATCTCTTAATTGATATTCTGGATATTCAAGATGATGTGTTTCATTAGAAATAGTTGTTTCTCTCCAAGAATGCATTGTTTCACTATCTATGTAATCCTCATTTGCCTCAATTAAACTTTCTACCTGTGTTTTTGTGGGTGTAGTTGTAGTACCAAAAATAGGAACACTTAAAAAATTTGCTACATCATTACTTGTACAATATGTTACCATACAAAAATAAAAGAATTAGTGTTTTTATAATTTACTCTTTTTTAGATTTTCTTTTAAAGAAACTTTTTTTAGGTTTTTCTTTTTTTTCTGTAATCTTTGTTTCTTTATATTCCTTTACATAAGGCAATTTTTCAAAAAATTTAATATCCTCATCATTTTTAACTATATAAGGCACCCCTTTAAGAAATAAATAAACATTCCCACTATCTGCAACAATTCTTTTATGAGTTAAAAAATTTTCTTCTTTTAAGATAAACTTTTTTGTTTTCATAATAAATAAAATAAAATAGAATTTATAAATGTTTCGTTACTTTGTTTATTTTCCAAATGCAAACCAATATCCGTCTTCATTATCTGCTGTAACAATAGTTACTGCTGAACCATCACAAGGGAATGTTTCATTTACAGAAGGAGCTGTTGCAATTGCAGAACTTCCTTTTGGCTGTAAAACTAAAAATTCTACTCTCTTTAATCCTGTATCAATATCTCCACCTGTATCTCCAGAAGCATTTGTATATGTTCCAACAACTATTTTTCTACTTCCAAAAATTTTGTTTTTTAGAATAATTGAACTACTAAAAGCCATTTTATTTCAAATCTCTTAATTTACCTTGGAATGGAATGCCGGGGCATTTAATCTCTCCCATAGTCCTGTAAAGTCCCTTTGTAGTAAATTTACCTACTGCAAAAGGTCCTTCTGCATCAATTCCACTTTCAAAGTATTGAGTAGGTTTTGCAATACTTAAACTAATTCTTGGTTCTCCGTAACCTTCTGGGTCACTTGTATCCAAGAAAAATACTCTACTAATTGTATCTTGTGGAACATCTTTGCTTTGGATTAATGGTATTCCATAAAGTGTTGCAACCCTCATTCCAACACCAATTCCATCATCTGTTTGAATTCCATTAACTCCAACCTTTGCATTTCCTTCTTGAACAATAGTTCCGTATCTTACTTGGTCTGAGTAAAGTGCAATGATACTTGAATATGTATCATGTCCTGTTAAAATTACTTGTGTGTTTCCACCATTCTCAGATACTCCTGTAAGAACTCCTCTAATTAAAGCATCTGTAATATCTCTATCTGTTCCTGAATTGTGACTTACATAACTATCATAAGTGGTTGCAGAGTCTCTGTCTAATCCAAAAATATCATAAAATCCACTATGAGAACCACCAAATGCATCTTCTTCACTATCACTTGAAATAACTCTATCCATGGTTTCAAAACCTGATGTTCCAGCATAATTTCCTGAGGCTCCACTTGCCTGAGCTTCTACATCTGCTAAAAGTTGTTGATTAATTGCCTCTTTGTGCTTTGTTCCCATTATTCCTCTCATTACTTCAAGGTCTGAAGTTGCATCATCATCTATTTTTGCTAAATATTGTTGCTTTTCTGTAACCTCAAAAGAATGAGCAACTGTTTTAAGAGTATTAGTTACTTCTACAAATGTTGGTTTAATACTATCTGGAATTGCTCCACCTTCACTAACTCCACCATCTGCATCTGAACCTGCTCTTGCAGTGATTAATCTCCAACCTGAATTCTTCCATACTACCTTAGGCAATAATCCGAAAGCATTTGCCTCTTGATTTAATTGGCTCCAAACTAATTTACCAAAAACAGCATTAAATACTCCTGATGTAGAACTTGTTACTGGGTCATCTGATTTATTAATGTAATCCCCTTCAAGTCCGTAGTATAGTTTTTCTAATTCTTGTATTGTAGTTATCATCTTATTAACTCCTTTACCAACCTATTTGCTTCTGCAAATGTTTTAGGTAATGGTATTTTATTATTTTCTTTATTTAAATATTTTTTGTTTTCTGGTTTTGGTGTTTCAGAAATATTAAGTTCTTTTTTAATCTCTTTAATCAAATCTTCTTTTAATTTTTCTTTATCAACATTTTCTGGTTCTTCTGGTTCTTCTTTGTTTTCTGGTTCTTTATTTTCTTCTGTTGTTTCTTCTGTAACTTCCTCTTTACTTTCTGTAACTTCTTCTGTTTCTTCTTTAACTTCTGGCTCTTCTTTTTTAACTTTCTTTTCTTCTTCAGGTTTCTTTTCCTCAGGCTTTTTTTCTTCCTCAGGTTCTTCTTGTTTCTTTGCCTTTAAGAATTCTTTAAGAAGTTCTTTGATTTCATCAAGTCCCTTCAAAATTTCTTCCTCTTTTGTGATTTGTTTTTCTTCCATATCTTTCTTTTGGAAATTAATATTTAAATACTTTTCGGTTTTTTCACTCTCTTGTGATAAATTATTAATGTTTTCAGTTAAATTATTTTCCTTGTTTTTATCGTCGGTATCTTTGTTTTTACCTTCCACTTTTCGCATAATAACTGCACAATAACCTTCTGGGTCTTTTTTATCTTTGTTCTGATTTACACAATCTTCAAAGTTTTTATAACCTGCAAAAGGTTTGTTAATTTCTTCTTTTTTTAAACTTCTTTTAATGTTTCCCCATCTAATTGCACCACAGATTTTCTTTGCTTGTTCATCACTATAACCTTCTCTTTTCATATCTGCAATACATTTATCCCAAGGATATTTTGCTTTTAAGAAATTAGTTGCATTTCTAAAATCATCATCACTTAATTCTTCCTCTTTGATTATTTCTAAATCTTCTGTCTTTTTAGTTCCTTCTGGATAATCTATTTTTATAGATTTATTTATTCCTTCCATTTTTGAACCACATTTTGGGCAAGTTTTATCTGAACAAGGTATTCCTTTTTCTTTTTTTATTTCATAACCACATTTTGGGCACTTACAAATATCAGCCCCCCCATCCCCCTGTCTTGTTCCATCATTACCTATTCCATCTCCTCTACCCTTTGCTAAATAATTTACTTCCTGAATTAATGCACCTTGATTTGCAGGGTTTTTTACAACACTAAATTCATAACCTTCTAATCCTCTTAAAATCTTTGTTGTGTTTCCTTGCTTAAAACTTACTTCTTCTAATTTGTTTCTTCCGCCAAAAGATAATCCTGTGTATTCCCCGTTTTTAATTCCCTGCCAAATTTCATCATCTATTGAATAGTCTTTAAATATCTGGCAAGTTAATAAAACACCTTCTTTTTTAAAATAAGGATGTTCTTTAAATTCATAATTAAGTATTTTTCCAATTATCCTGTTTGAATGACTATCAATTAAGTTTCCCCCTCTTTTCATAATTAAAGGCATAATTTTTTTAAATTCATCAATAGGCAAAACCTCACCATCTTTATCAACTACCTCAACAGAACCCCATGCCTTGAATATTCTATCATCTTCATTAAGAATTTCTGCTGTGTCATATTGTTCTGGCCTTTCAATATCTTTTAAAGTTATAATTCTTCCCATAGTTTTTTTAAGTTTTTCCTATTTATAGATTTTTCTATTTATCAAAGTTTAAAAATTAATTCCAAATATTTCTAATATAAACAAATCTATTGGGTTCATTTTATTTTATACTTAATTTTTATGTCTGCGATTGCTTTGCTCATAAAAGGTTTTGGGTCTGTTCCTCTTAAAGATATTTTTTTCTGTATTGCTCTGGCAATTCCATAGGCCTTTTTATCTGAATATCCTAATTTTCTTTTAACCCATTTAAATATTGAATTAAAAGGTGGATAATGTGGTCTTGTCCCATCATTTATATAATCAGAATAAGGTGCTTCATAAACAATTTCCCAACCATTCTTTAATTCTCTAATGTAACCACTCCTTAATAAAAAACCTGTATCTATTGCCCCATAACTTACTAAATTTTCTTGAGATTTACTAAATAATTCATGTGCTACTTGTTTGCTTATTTGTTTTCCTAATTTTTGAAGTTCTTTATCCATTTTATATTGTTTTGGTTGCTATTAATCTGTCTTTGTGTTTCTTTAAATATTTATGCCTGTATCCAATCTTTTCTAAGCAATTTCTACAAACCTCTAAATTAATTTTATAAGCATAACCATTAATAAATTTTAAAGTGTATTCATCATATTTTTTAACAAATCTTTTATCAATTAATTCCCTTCCTGTTAAAAAGATTTTATTTTTATTGTTTGCTGAAATGTTTAAAAGTTTATTATATGTTTTTTTACTTACAACCAAATTCTCTGGAAATAAAGTATCTGTATCTCTACCACAAAGAGGGCATCTTTTTATAGAAATATCCCTTTTATATTCTCGTCTTCTTTCAAATAGGGCTTTATCCATTTAAATTATCATAAAGAAGTATAAATTTTTTTATGATTATTCTTTCCTCTGTTTTTGGTTTAATCTTGTCAAATTCCTCAAAACTTACATTTTCTAATGTGGATTTTGGGCTAAAATCTTCCTTATCAATATGAAGTATTAATCCCCCCTTAAAATAAAAGTAATCTAAATCTTCATTTAAACTATTAAGTGCTGTGTTTTCATATTTTTCAGACACCACAGAAACTCTTGGATATAAAACTTTTTTTATCTCATCGTTGTTAATATTAATTATTTCTTCTCCTTCTTTGGTATATAAAGTTACATTTGTTGTTTTATCAATATTTAAAAATTCTATGAAAATCTTTAAGATTTTTCCATTTCCTTTTAAGATAATATCATTCTTACTACTTCCAATATTTTCTAAATTAATTTCTTTTAACATTATAATTTCCTGATGAAGGTATGCCTGCAATTGCTATTCCAGTGTATTTTTCCATCTGTTTTAATTAAAAGAGTGTGGTTTTTATTTAATGTTAAATCATAAACTAATTTACCATATTTTTTTCTTTTTACTTTAATGTATCTAAAATCTTTATATCTTCCATTTAATTCATAAATTATATATAAAACATGTTTGGATTTATATATTCCATTTTTAAATATTGTTAATTTTGGTTTTCTTAATGAAACTGAAACAGATTTACCAACTTTGATTATTAATTCTACTAAATCACTCATTAATTTTTTTGATGATGTAAAATAAATATTCTTTTCATTAAAATTAATATTTTTCCATGGTTTTGGTTTAACTTTACTTCCATCACCTAATAAATAAGCATCCAATAAAATTCTTAAATATTTTTTATCTAATTCTTTTATTTCTTTTGGAATAAATTTATTATAAGATTTTTCATCACAATTTTCCTTAATCCAATTATAAACATCTTTATCTCTTATATAAATATAATTTTTATATTTAATAACTTTATCTAAACCAATATCTTTTAAATCATCATACATTTCATCTAAATATTTTTCTTGTGATATTTTTATAGAATAACCTCTTTTTTTTCTTAAATTACCTTCACTTAAATAATATCCTAAAAATCTCATAAAGTCTTCTGTTTTAAATCTTTTATTATTTATTTTTATATATTTTTTATCTTTTCCTTTCCAATTAGATGAAGCATAAAATTTAATATTTCCTTTTAAATCTCTTGTTTTAACCTTTACAGGTTTTAATTTATTATTTGATATTCTTTTATATGCAAAATGTGGATGCTCATCATCTACTTTAACATTAAAAGTATTGCTTTTTAAGATATTAATATAATCGCTTTTTTTAATTATTTTATTAATCACCTTTGCTTCTTCTATATTTTTGGTTTTTGGATTTAAACTGAGAACTTTATCTCCTATTTTAACATCTTTAATTAATTTAAATCCATTAATTGTTAAAACTTCTGTGTCTTCTGAATAACAATTTATGTGGGGTGTTAATTCCCTGCTTCCATCAAAACCCCCCTTAATACTTTCCTCTTTGATTATCTGTTTAAGTTTTTCTAAACTAACACCATTCTTTGTTCTTCTTTTAATGTTTTTACAAATCTGTGTTGTTCTTTGGTCATCGGGTCCTATCCACTGATATTTAAAATTTTCAGAACCCTTTGCATTTTTATAGTTATATTCCCTTACTTTATTTTGTAAGGCTTGTTGTTCTGTATTTACAATTATTTCTGCTTGATTTTCTTCCACACCTAAATCCTTAATTTGACTAATTAAAGTTTCAACTGAACTTCCTGCAATTATTCCTGTTAAAAGAATATTATTAATATCCATACTTACAGATTTTCCTAAATCACTATACATCTTTGAGAATAAAGACGCTTTTATATAATTAACAAATTGCTGGTCTATTTTTTTGTTTATTTCAAATTCTAATCCCTCTTTAATTAATTTTTCTCTCTCTTTTTGAATATATTCATAAATTTGTTTGTCTAATTTTTTGTCTTGTATTTGCTTTTTAACTATTTCAAAATTTTTTTTTAATTCTTCTGGTGCTTCTTTTAAAGGAAAAAATTGTTCTGTTTGTTTTGTTGGTTTATTGCTAAATTTAAAATCTTTTTCTTCAGGTAACCATTCTACATCAAAACCCATGTTGCTCATCATTTGAGCATTCTCTATTCTTAATTTGACCATTTTTAAATTTTCCACTTCGTTTTCTTCTTCTGGTGTTCTTAAAACTAAATCATAGGTTTCTATTTTTAGTTGTTTAAGTATCCATTTCAATACTTTATTATTGTAAAAACTTTGTCCATCTTCAAGTGCTTTATTTGTAACCCCATAAATTTGTTGGCTTTCATTATTTAAGCCACCTGACATTTGAACATCTCCAGAGAATACAGGTGTAACCCCATAAATTGCTAAAATTAATCTCCTCATCTCATTTCTTGTTTCAATATATTGCATTTCATTAAGTGGCTTCATAAAGTCAATAAATTGAACACCTGTCTTTCCGTCTGGGTTTTCATAAAGTAGTGGATTAATAGAATAAGGGTCTTTTCTTACTTCTGCTTTTAATTCTTCCCATGCTTTTCTTAAACTTTCATAATTTGATGTTGCGATTGTTAATAATCCTCGTGGGCTTCTTTGTTTTTGATATGCTAATCTTAAAAATCTATCCATCTCATTTAAGGTTACTATTTTTTGCCATACTGCGAATGATTTAGAATAACCCCAGAAATTTGAACTTTTAGTCAAGTATAAAACTTCATCTTTTAAGTAATAAATTTTCTTATTGTCTTTAAAAGTTGCTACATAACATGCTGGGTATAATTTCTTTCCTGTTTTGCTTAAATAGTTTTGTCTTTTTGCTTGTTGTTCTGTGATTAAAGTTTCCCTGTCATCTAAACTAATATAAACTTTTTGACCATTTTCTAAATAACCTAATCTGTTTTCTCTGTCTGCAATTACTTTCATACTTAAAGGGTCTGCTCTTATAAATTCCTTAATTTCTGTAAATTTATCAACTATCTCTCCTTGATTATTGAAATAATATTTTTTAACTGCAATTAAATAAATCTTATCTAAAATATTAACATCTTCTTCTAACTGCTTTAAGACATCTAATAAATTTTGGTTATTTTCGTTTGCTACTTCTAATAAATTTTCTAAAACCTCTTTTTCTTGTTTGTTTGGTTTAATATCTTCTTTTTCTTTTATTTCAATTCCTCTCCTAAAAATACCCATGCTTAATGTATTTAATGCAATTCTTACAATATCAGAATTTAATGCTAAACCATAAAGATAATTTTCTGGAATTGGATACATAGGTATTCTTGCACCATCATCTTTTTGAGAAGTTTTTATTAATTTATCTTCTGGTCTTAATTTTTGATATTCCTGCAATTTTTTCTTAATTTCAGAGAATTCACTAAACAATTTATTTATTTCACTGCTCTTTTTTATTTCTAATCCTAAAATTTTCATACTATTTAGTGTTTTTTATAGTTTATTTATCTTTCGCTTATCCAAATACTTCCCCCCCGCCTTTTAATATTCCTGCTTGACCAAAATCTTCCCATACAAAATAAACACACGCATCTGCATAGTCTGGGCTTTTATTTGGGTCTATTATTTTTATCTTGCTTGTAGAGTTAAATTCCCACTTCATCATCATTAATTCTCCTGTTAATCTGCTTATTTCAGGTATTTTTATTTTTTGCTCATTAAATAAATCCCTTAATCTAAAATACATTTCGGCTTTTTTATTTAAAAATCTATCCTTGTTTTTTGGAGATTTTCCAAAATGACATCCATTAACCCTTACATTATCTAATTTATTTTCACTAACATATTCCTTAACCATGCTTAAAACTCCTGTGCCAATTCCTAATTCATCAATATTAACTAAACCTTTATCGTTTTTAATAAATTCTTTAATTAGATTATTTATTTTTCCTGCTATTGCTGTATTTTCACTTTTATCTTCTTTGTAATAATCAATAATT
>CAZBAB010000006.1:0-13947 GCA_964489815.1 Candidatus Woesearchaeota archaeon
ACTGACATGCAGAGAACAAAAAAAGAAATTAAAAAAGAAATTGAAGAGATTTTTGAAGTTGAAGTTGAAAAAATAAGAACAATGCAAAAGAAAAATAAAAAATATGCTTATGTTAAATTAAAAAAG
The DNA here is from genome assembly GCA_964489815.1 of Candidatus Woesearchaeota archaeon. Lineage (GTDB taxonomy): Archaea > Nanobdellota > Nanobdellia > Pacearchaeales > GW2011-AR1 > JABIDC01. Next base: position 127 of record CAZBAB010000006.1, read on the forward strand.
AAATTTCCAGCTATTGATATAGCTACAAAATTGGGATTAATATAATGGGAAAAAGAATAATTGTTCAAAGACGGGGAAGAGGAACAAGCACTTACAAAGCAAGAAAGAAAGCATTCAAATACAAATTAAAATATCCAAAGAACTTAGAAGGAGAAGGAAAAGTTGTAAAATTAATTAATTCTCCTGGGCATAGTGCTCCTCTTGCAAAAATTTCTTGGAATAAAAAAACCTTTTATATCCCTGCATTTAAAGGAATGGTTGAAAAACAAGTAATTAAATTTGGAAAAGAAATTAAAGAAGGGAACATCCTTAAATTAGAAGATATTCCCATAAAAACAAAAATATATAATATTGAATCAAGACCAAATGATGGGGGAAAATTCATTAAATCAGCAGGGAGTTATGCAACTATATATAAAAAAACTGAGAAATATATTTCAATATTACTCCCCTCTAAAAAAGAAAAGAAATTAAATAAAAAATGCAGAGCAATAATAGGGACTATTGCAGGAGCAGGAAGATTAGAAAAACCAATTATCAAAGCAGGGAAACAATATTATATTAAAAAAGCAAAAGGGAAATTATGGCCAAAAACCTCTGCTGTAAAAATGAATGCAATAGACCATCCTTTTGGATCTGGAAGAGCAAAGAATCCAAAGAGCAAAATTGCTAAAAGAAATGCTCCTCCTGGAAAAAAAGTTGGATTAATACGACCAAAAAGAACTGGTAAGAGGAAATAATCATGGAATTGAAAAGAAAAGAACAAACATACAAAGGAAAAACAATTGAAGAATTACAAAAATTAGAAGTAAGAGAATTTGCAGAATTAGTTAGTTCAAGACAAAAAAGAACAATACTCAGAAATTTTCAAGAAATTGAAGAATTTATTAATAGAGCTAAAAAAACATTAAAAAATGGGAGAAAAATAAGAACTCATAAAAGGCATTTGGTAATTGTCCCACAATTAGTAGGAATGAAATTACATGTTTATAATGGGCATGTGTTTGTTCCATTTGAAGTTACTTTGGATATGCTTGGGCATAGATTTGGAGAATTTTCAGTTACAAGAGTAAAGGCTAAACATACAAAAACAGGAGTGGGAGCAACTAAAGGAAGTAAAGCTAAAAGTAAAAAATAAAATGACAAAACCAAACACAGAAATACCTACAAAAAAAGAAATTAAAAAAGAGACAGTTAGAACTCCAAAAATTAATAAAACTGATTTGGAAAAAGCCCCTATTAAAAATAAAATTAAAGAAAAAAAGATTTCACAAGAAACTAAAAAAGAAAAGAAAGCTGTAAAAAAAGTAAAAAAAACAGAAGTAATTGTTAATGCAAAAAATATTCCAATTTCAACAAAATATGCAGCTGCAATTTGTAAATTCATTAAATATAAAACAATAGATAAAGCAATCTCTGATTTGGAACATGTTATTAAAAAACAAAAGGCAATCCCTATGAAAGGGGAAATCCCCCATAGAAAAGGTAAAATTATGTCTGGGAGATTCCCAAAAAAAGCTTCAACAAAGTTTATTGAGATATTAAAAAACTTAAAAGCAAATGCAATAAATCATGATGTTGAAGAGCCTATTATTAAAGAAGCAATTGCAAATATTGCAGAACGTCCTCTTGGAAGATTTGGTGCAATTAAAAGAAAAAGAACCCATATTAAAATTTTAGCTAAAGAAAAAAAATTAATGAAAAAAACAAAGAAAAAATAAAATGGAAGAGAAAAAAATTGTTGCTTTAAAAAAAGAAGAATTCGCATTAAAAGAAATGATAAAAAATAGAAATGGAAAAGGAAAGATGAGTAAAGTAAGAATAGAGTATACTCCTGTTGGAGAAAAAATAATAATAAAAACTGCAAAACCAGGATTTATTATTGGAAGGATGGGAGAAAATATTGAAATATTAACAAAAATGATTAAAGAAAATTTCAACTTTGAGAATCCTCGCATTGAAATTGAAGAGATTAAAGAACCAAATTTAGATGCCCAAACAATAGCAGATGAAATTGCCTGGGCATTAGAAAGATTTGGCCCTCTTAAATTTAAAGCTATTGCATATAGAACCTTACAAAAAATCATAGATGCAGGAGCTCTTGGTGCAGAAATAAGACTTAGTGGAAAACTTCCTGGTTCAAGAGCAAGACCTTGGAGATTTGCTCAAGGATATTTGAAAAAAACAGGAGATGAAGCAAAAGTAGTTGATTATGCAAAAGCAAGAGCAGAAACAAAACCTGGGACAGTTGGAATTAAAGTAAAAATTCTCCCTCCAAAAGCAATTTTAAAAGACAGAATTGAAATTAATGAAGAATTAATTAAAAAATTAAAAAAACAAAAAAATGAAGATAAAGAAAATAAAATAAAGGAAAAGAAAAAATGAAATTCAAAGAGATAAAAATATTAACAGATAAGCAAAGACAGGATAAATTAAAAGAATTAAAATTAGAGTTAATTAAAGCAAAATCTCCAAGTAATAAAAATTCAAGTAAATCAAAAAATATTAGGAAAATAATTGCAAGAATACTCACATTCAATTCCCTACAAGGAGGATTGAAGAAATAAACAAATGGAAATATGTCCAAGATGTGGCCTCCCAAAAGAGGCTTGTGTGTGCGACCAAATCAATAAGGACTCACAAAGGATAAAAATTTCAACTGAAAGAAAAAGATATGGAAAGATTGTAACTGTTGTGAGTGGATTTGATAAAAGCATTGATATAAAAAAAATCGCAAAATCGCTTAAAAATGAGCTTGCATGCGGTGGGACATCAAAAGAAGGAGTAATTGAACTCCAAGGAGACCATACAAAAAGGATTAAAGAACTGCTGGTCAAATTAGGGTTTGATGAAAATTCAATAGATTAAAGCACACGCAAAAAGAAAAATGGAAAGAGAAAAAAAGATAAAAATAGAAAGAGAAAAAATAGTGGAAACTGGACGCAAAGACAAAGACTGCCCAAAGCATGGAAGATTAAAAACACGAGGAAGAAGCTTTGAAGGCAAAGTTATTAATAAAAAACAGAAAAGAATAACAATAGAATTTGAGAGAACTATCTATATAAGAAAATATGAAAGATATATAAAAAAGAAAACAAAAATACATGCAAGACTTCCCACTTGTATGGAAAAAGAGATTAATATAGGAGATCTTGTGCAGATTAAAGAATGTCGTCCTTTAAGTAAAATCATACATTTTGTTGCTATTAAAAAAATAAAATCAAAGGAGAAAATATGAAAGCTATAAGTGCAAAAGCAACAGAAGGGCTTAATCTTGGTGCAAAACTAATAGCAGCAGATAACAGCGGAGCAAAAATTGTAAAAATAATCTCAGTAAAAAAAAGTAAAGCAAAAAAAAGAAAACAAGTATCAGCAAAAATTGCAGATTGGGTAAAAGTAAGTATTAAAAAAGGAATCCCAGATATGAAAGGAAAAGTTTTTGATGCAGTTATAATAAGGCAAAGAAGGCCTTACAGAAGATTAAATGGAGAGAGAATTGCTTTTGAAGATAATGCAGTTGCAATACTCAAAGATGAAAAAGGCAATCCAAAAGGAACACAAATTAAAGGACCAATTGCAAGGGAGGTTATGGAGCGATGGCCCCAAGTAGCAAAAATCGCTTCAATTGTCTATTAAATGAAAAAAGAATTCAGCAAAAAATGGAAAGCAAGTAAGCAACCAAGAAAACAAAGAAAATACATAGCAAATGCCCCCTTACACATTAAAAGAAAACTTTTAAGCGCAAACCTATCAAAAGAACTCAGAAAAAAATATGGAATAAGAAATCTCCCTTTAAAAAAAGGAGATGTTGTAAAAGTAATGAGAGGAAAATATAAAAGAAAGCAAGGGAAGATTATTGAAATAAAAACAAAATTACTTAAAATTTATGTTGAAGGAATTCAAATTAAAAAACAAGAAGGTTCAAAAGTTAATATTGCATTAAGACCTTCTAATCTACAAATTGTAGAATTAAATTTAGAAGACAAAAAAAGAAAAAAACTATTCAAAACAATTAAAAAACAAAACAAGGAGGACAAAAATGAGCCATTTGAAAAGACAACAAGTACCAAAAAGCTGGCCAATACCAAGAAAAGGAACTAAACTAGTTGTAAAACCCAGATTTAACTTAAGGGAAGGGATTCCTTTACTTATTTTTATCAGAGACATGTTAAAAATTGCACAAAACAGGAAGGAAGTTAAAAAAGCACTTAATGAAAAAAAGATTTTAATAAATGGAAAAAATGCAAAAGATAAAAAACAAGGGATTCTTTTATTAGATGTTATTACAATTGTTCCTGCAAAAAAAGCTTATAAATTAATTTTAAATGAAAAAGGGAAATTTGATTATGAGGAAACAAAAGAAAAAAATTCAAAAATCTCAAAAATTATAGGCAAAAAAATGTTAAAAGGAAAAAAACTTCAAATAAATCTAATGGATGGAAGAAATTACTTAAGCGATATAAAATGCAAGATTAATGATTCTGTAGTAATAGATTTTAAAGAAAATAAAATAATAAAAAAGATAGAATTAAAAGAAAAAGCAAAAGTATTAATCTTTGCTGGAAAGCATGCTGGAAAAAAAGGAATTGTAATAAAAATAGAGGGAAAAACAGCGGAAATTGAAACAAAAAAAGAAAAGATTAATGTTTTAATTAAACATTTAATGGCAATTGAATAATGGAAAAAAAGCAAAACATAATGAGAAAGATAAGAATAGAAAAAATAATACTTAGCATAGGAGGAACTGGAGAATACCTTGATAAAGGAGAAAAATTATTAAAACTTCTTACTGGAAGAAAACCAAAAAAGACTCGCTCAAAAAAAAGGATTCCTGGTTTTGGGATAAGGCCTGGTTTGGAGGTGGGAGTTCTTGTAACAATTAGAAAGAATAAAAGAGAATTATTAAAAAAAATGTTAAGCACAATAGATAATAAATTAAAAAAATCCCAAATTAGCACAGATAATTTTTCATTTGGGATTAAAGAGTATATTGAAATTCCAGGGATGGAGTACAATAGAGAAATTGGAATTATGGGATTGGATGTAACAATAGTTTTTAAAAGAGCTGGAAAAAGAATTAAAATAAAAAAAGAAAAGAGGGGAAAACTCCCAAAAAAACAGCATATTAGCAAAGAAGAGATAATTAAATTTATGGAAGAAAACTTTAATACCCAATTTATATAAATGAAAATCAAAAAATTAAATAAAAACAGAAAAAATTCAAATGACTGCAAGTGATTGGAAAAAAATTTTAAAACAATTAGAAAAAAAACCAAAGATAAAAGAGAGATTTTTAAAGCATTGCAAACCAAAAGAAAGAAAAATTGGGATTGCAGTTAAAAAATGTGAAAGATGCGGAAGATATGGGGCGCATATAAAATTATATGGATTAAATTTGTGTCGCCATTGCTTTAGAGAAATAGCAACAGAAATTGGATTTAAAAAATATAGTTAAAATGAAAAACAAAATTAAAATAAAGGGAGAAGAAGGAAAATGAGCCATGATGTAGTAGCAGATGCCTTAAATATGATAAAAAATGCTAATAAAGCAGGCAAAGAAATAATAAAAATCAAAAGAATATCCAATCTTCTAATTGAAGTATTAAAGATAATGAAACAACAAGGAGCAATAAAAAAATATAAGATAAATAGTGAGAAAAAATCAGTTGAAGTAACAATTGGGGAATTATTTGAATGCAAAGCAATAAAACCAAGATACACAGTAACAAAAGAGCAGATTGAAAAATATAGAAGGAGATATTTGCCCTCAAGAAACTTTGGAACATTGATAATCTCTACAAATAAAGGACTTTTAACACATGAAGAAGCTCAAGAAGAGAAGATAGGAGGATGTTTAATAGCGTATTTTTATTAAGATGAAAAAAAAATTATTCCAAGAAATTGAAATCCCAGAAAAAGTTGATGTTGATATCAAAGAAAATGAGATTTCTATAAAGGGGCCTGAAGGAGAATTAAAAAGAAAGTTTAATCTCAATAATTTAGTCTTTGAAAAAAAAGAAAATAAAATAATCATTGGGAATGAAAAAGCAACAAAAAAAGAAAAAAAATTAATTAATACCTTTGCCTCCCACATAAAAAACATGATTAAAGGAGTTCAAAAAAAATTTGAATATAAATTAAAAATATGTTTTAGTCATTTTCCTTTCACAGTAGAAATAAAAGACAATATTGCTATAATTAAGAATTTTCTTGGGGAGAAGATTGAAAGAAAATGCAAACTTCCAGAGGGTATAGAAATAGAAATAAATAAACAAGAAATAACTATTAAATCAATTAATAAAGAATTAGCAGGACAAGCTGCAGCAAACTTAGAAAGGGCTACTAAAATTAAAGGAAGAGATATAAGAATTTTCCAAGATGGAATTTATATAACTCACAAGGACGGAAAAGAAATATAATGGTTAAGAAATTTTTAAGAAGAACTTGGAACAGGTTTTCAAAACTTGGAAAGAGAAGAAAAAAGAAACAAAAATGGAGAAAACCTACTGGAAGAGATAATAAAATGCGGGAAAAAAGGAAAGGATACCCTGCAATAGTTAGTATAGGCTATAAAAAACAAAAAAAACCAGAATTAAAAGAAAAAGTTCCCATAATTATTCACAATATTAAAGATTTAGAAAAAATTCAAAAAAATAATATTGCACACTTGGCAAATATTGGGAAAAAAAAGAAAATACAAATAATAAAAAAAGCAAAAGAAATGAAAATTAAATTTGATAATATAAATATCAATAGTTTTCTAAAAAAGAACAAAATTAAAGAAAAGAAAAAAAATATACAAAATCTTAAAGGAGAAAAGAAAGAACAATGAATCTAAAAAAGAAAAAAATACTTGCTGCAAGAACATTAAAAGTTGGAAAAGACAGAATTGTATTTTTAAAAACACGAATGGATGAAATAAAAGAAGCTATTACAAAAAATGATATAAAAGACTTGTATACAAAAGGAGCAATTATAATCAAAGAAATCAAAGGGAGAAGAAAAGTAAATAAAAAAACAAAAAGAAGCACAGGAAATATTAGAAAAAAAGTAAAAACAAGAAAAAGAGATTATGTTATCTTAACAAGAAAATTAAGAAAATATGTAAAAGAAATGGAGAAACAAGAAAAAATAAACCGTGAAGAAAAAAAAGAAATTAGAAAAAAAATACGAAATAAGAATTTTAAAAGTTTGGCAAATTTAAAAGAATACATTAAAAATATAAGAAAATAAAATGACAAAAATCGCAAAACGGAGAAGAAGGGAAGGAAAAACCAATTACTTAAAGAGAATTAAATTATTAAAAGGAGAAAAACCAAGGGTAGTTTTTAGAAGAACAAACAAATATATTATTGCTCAATATGTAACAAGCAAAGAAGCACAGGACAGAGTTGAATTTGGATTAACATCTAAAATTTTGTTAAATTATGGATGGCCAAAAGAATTTAAAGGAAGTTTAAAATCAATTCCAGCATCATATTTAACAGGATATGTCTTCGGAAAAAAAATAAATGAAAAAAAATTAAAAGAACCTATTATTGATTTCGGGACGTTAAGAACAATTCATAAAACAAAAGTATATGCCTTCTTGAAGGGATTAATAGATGCAGGAATAAAAATAAAATTTAAGAAAGAGATATTCCCAGAAGAAGAAAGAATTAAAGGAAAAAACTTAAAAAAAGATTTTTCAGAATTTTTTAATAAAATAAAAGAAAAAATTGAAAATGAAACAAGAAATTAAAGAAAAACCAGAAATAATTGAACCTCTTGAAAAAGAAATTATAGAACCTAAAGAAAAAAGAAAAAGCTTTGAACCAACAAGAGAGGAAATTATCTCATCTTGGGAGCCAAAAACCAAATTAGGAAAAGAGGTAAAATCAGGAAAGATTAAAAATATTGATGAAATTCTGGACAATAATAAAAAAATATTGGAAAGTGAGATAATTGATGCACTCCTTAATGTTAAATCAGAACTTATTTTAATTGGACAATCCAAAGGAAAATTTGGAGGAGGAAAAAGAAGGGCTTGGAGGCAAACCCAAAGAAAAACAAAAGAAGGAAACATACCTACTTTCTCAGCACTTGCAGTAATTGGGGATGAGAATGGGCATGTTGGAATTGGAGGAGGAAAATCAATGGAAACCCTTCCTGCAAGAGATAAAGCAATTAGAAAAGCAAAATTAAACATTATAAAAATAACACGGGCTTGTGCAGGATTTGATTGCTCATGTAATGAAAAACATACAGTTCCCTTTGTAGTAACAGGAAAATGTGGAAGTGTTAGAGTAAAATTAATTCCTGCATCACAAGGAACAGGATTAGTTGTTGCAAATGAATTAAAAAAAGTATTAAAATTAGCTGGAATAAAAGATGTCCATAGTCAAGTATTTGGACACACAAGAACTACTTTTAATTTAGTAAAAGCTTGTATTGATGCATTAAAAAAAACAAATCAGAGGAATAAAAAATGATTGCAGTTATAAGAATACATGGAAAAGTAGGATTAAAAAAAGATATTCAAGAGACTTTGTCAAGACTTAATCTTAAAAAAAAGTATTCCTGTATTGTTTTACAAGAAGATAATGTTCAAAAAGGAATGATAAAAAAGGTAAAAGACTTTGTGGCTTATGGGGGAGTAGATGATAAGACTTTTATTGAACTAATTGAAAAGAGAGGGAAAAAGATTGACACTTCAAAAAAAATAGATTCAGAAAAAATAGTTGAAGAAATAAAAAAAGGAAAAAAATATGAAGAATTAAATTTAAAACCTTTTTTCAATTTGCATCCCCCGCGAGGAGGAATAGAAAGTAAAAAACATTTTGGAGTTAAAAAAGGAGTTCTAGGAGATAATAAAAATCAAATTAATAATCTAATAAGGAGAATGTTATAATGAAAACACACAAAAGAAAAAAAGTTTCAAGATATAGAGGGAAAAATCAAGGAAATTATGGACATGGAGCAAGAAAAAAAGCAAAAAAATCTGGGCATAAAGGAGGAATTGGAATGTCTGGGAGTGGAAAAAGAGCAGACCACAAAAAAACATTAATCACAAAATTATATGGAAATAATTATTTTGGAAAACAAGGGATTACCAGTAGAAAAACAAAAAAAGATAAAAGAAAAAGAATTAACTTAAAACAACTTGAAGAGAACATTGAAACTTATGCAAAAAAAACTCCAAAAGGATTTAAAATTGAATTAAAAGATTATAAAATTCTTGGAAAAGGAGAAGTAAAAAACAAATTAATCATCACTGCCTTTGATGCATCTAAATCTGCTATTGAAAAAATAAAAAAAGCAGGGGGAGAAATAATCTTACTCTCAAAAAAGCAAGAAAGCCTTAAAAAATGAAGAGTAAAGATTTAAAACTTGTTTTTCTAAATAATTAACATGGATTTAAGAAAAATTTTTAATTTAATACCTGAAGTGTCTAAACCAAGAGAAAAAAAATTAGATTTCAACACTAAATTAAAATGGACTCTTATTGTTTTAGGTTTATTTTTCATACTTGCTAATATTATGCTTTTTGGATTGTCAAAAAATGCTTTATCAAAATTTGAATATCTGGCTGTTATTCTTGGAACTCAATTTGGGAGCATTATTTCATTAGGTATTGGACCCATTGTAATGGCTTCTATTATTTTGCAATTACTTACTGGGGTTCAAATTATAAATATAGATACTACAACTGCAGAAGGAAAGAAATTTTTTCAAGGATTACAAAAATTATTAGTTTTCTTTTTTATAATCTTTGAAGCAGTCATTTATGTGAGTATGAATGCTTTACAAGCAACACCTGGATTTTCTGGATTAGTTATTTTTCAATTAATTCTTGGAGGATTAGCAATTTTTTATATGGATGACCTTATGCAAAAATGGGGGTTTGGTTCTGGGGTTAGTTTATTTATTGCTGCTGGTGTTTCATGGAGGTTAATAACTGGTTCTTTACAATTCTTGGGGGCACAAGGACAAAATTGCCTTCTTGATTTCAAAAATACTGCCTGCTCTGGAAAAATACTTGTAGTATTACAAGCATTAATGAACCAGCATCCAATTGAATTTGCTTCTGCAATGGCAGCAATTATAACAACTGTTATTATTTTCTTAGCTGTTGTATGGGCTCAATCACTTAAAGTAGAAATCCCCTTATCTTTTGGAAGAATAAGAGGATATGGAGTTAAATGGCCTTTATCTTTTTTTTATGCTTCAGTTATACCTGTTATTTTAACTGCTGCATTGATTGCAAATGTGCAACTATTAGGTGGATTAATTGAAAATGCTGCAGCCCCTTGTATGCAGGCTGGAATGGGGGTATGCACTGGGTTAGCAAAATTTGCCTCTCATTTTACTTTTTTAGGACATTTTGTTGATGGAAGAGCAGTATCTGGATTTGCTTTCTGGCTTGGTTCTACAAATATTTTAGAATTAATAATAAGAGGGGGATTTTCAAAAATTTATTTGCTTCAAGCAATTACCCATACAATAGTGTTCATGCTTTTTTCTACACTTTTTGCTGTCTTTTGGGTAAAAACTTCTGGAATGGATGCAAAAACACAAGCGAAAAAAATTGCTTCTTCTGGACTACAAGTTGCAGGATTTAGACAGGATACAAGAATATTAGAAACTATCTTAGATAGGTATATAATGCCTTTAACAGTAATGGGGGGTCTTGCCATTGGACTACTTGCTTCGCTTGCAAGTCTGCTTGGTGCTATTGTCTCTGGAACTGCAATGCTATTAGTAATTATGATTATGTATAAATTCTATCAAGACATTGCAAAAGAACATGAAATGGATATGAATCCTGCATTAAGAAAATTTATGGGAAATATATAAAAAGAACAATTAACTAATAAAAAGATGAGAAGAAAAGAAGCGAGTTTTAAAACAATTTTTTGGGTAATGGCTTTGTCCATGTTTATTGCTTTATTTTGGAATCAACTTGGATTTATTAAGTATGCTGTAAATATTATTCTTAATCCTACAGCAGGGGTTCTTCTTAATTGGAATCTAATAATTGGTATGACTATTTTAACAATTATATTAACTCTTTTTTCTTCACTTGCTCAAAAATATGGGACTAACCAAGAAGAATTACAAAGAATAAAAAAAGAACAAAAAGAAATTCAAAAAAAGATGAAGGAAATTAAAAATAATCCAGAAGAATTAATGCAATTACAAAAAGAAATTTTCCCTTTAACAAGCAAGTCTTTTAAATTGAGCATGGGGGCTATTGCATACACTTCAATTCCAATTCTTTTATTATTTAGATGGTTTAATGATTTTTTCATATCAATTGGAAATCCAAAAATTTTATTTGGATTAAATTGGTTTTGGTTTTATTTTATTTTGACAATGATACTAAGCACAATCTTTAGAAAAGTTTTAAAAATAGCTTAAAAAATAATCAAATGACAAATGAACAAGAACTTATTATAAAATTTCAAGAATTTGAAAAAAGAATTCAACAAACTCAACAACAAAAAGAAGCTATTGAACAAGCTTTAATTGAACTTAATTTAATTAAAGAAGGATTAAATGACCTAAAAGAAAAAAAAGAAATTTTGGCACAGATTGGAAAAGGAATTTTTGCAAAAGCAAAGCTTAATTCTAAAGAATTAATTGTAAATGTTGGAGAAAAAATTTTTGTAAAAAAATCAATTAAAGATACTAAAAAGCTTATAAATGAACAAATAATAAAATTAAATCAAGCAAAAAAGGAATTAGACAAAATTCTTGAAGAACTTGATCAAGAACTAACAAAAACAATGTTAGATTCCCAAAAGAAAAAAGATTAAACTTTCTTTACTTTTTTTAGAAATTCATCATAAGTTAAAATTCCAATTTCAGAAACAATTGCTTTTATTTGTTTTTTTGGAATTAATTCAAAAGCAGGGTTCTCTATTTTTGATTTCCTAAATAACTTCTTCCAGACCTCACGAGGATTTCTTTCTTCAATTTGAATGGGTTTTGAAGAGTATTTCCAAGAATCAGCTAAAATATAAACAGGAATCTTATTATCTTGTGCTAATTGTGTTATAACTCCACTTCCAATTTTATTCAAAGCACCCTCCTTTAAAATAGCATCTGCTCCTAAAAAGATTTTATTAACTTTTTTAGTTCCTTGCTCTTTTTTTAAGGCTACCTGCATTGCAGAATCTACAAAAGAAGTTACTTTAATTCCTGCTTTATTTAATTCTCTCAAAGTTTTTCTTCCTTGAAAAAGAGGTCTTGTTTCAGTATTATAAACTTCAAAGTATTTTTTATTTTTTTTTGCATAAATCAAAGCTTCCACAACAGTAGAGGAATGACAATGAGTAAAAATAACATCTTTATTTTTTATTAATCTAAAAGCATATTTGTTTATCTTATTTTGAGAAAAAGAAAAATGAGAAATAATTTTTTTGTAAGATAAATATTTTGCTTTAGCAAGAACTCTTCTTAACAAAGGTTCAGTTGGCCTTAAGGAAAGTAATCTTTTTTTTGTTCTCTCAGAAGGAAAAAGAAAATAAGCATAAAGAGCTTTCTTTGCAACAGCTTTTGCACCTTGTATTTTAATTGATTTAATGTCTCTTATAATCTTATTAAACTGCTTTCTTTTTTTTAAATAAGAAACAATTTTCATATCCAAACTAAGTCAAGAACATTTAAAAAATCTCTTTTTTTTAAAGAAGCATGTTAGAATCACTTATTAACCCAAAAAAAATAGAGAGAGGTTCTATTAAAATGCTTTTTATTGGTTTGCTTTATGGCTCTCTTTCTCTTTTATTAGTAAAGTACTTTTTTGGAGGAGATCCTGTTTTATCAAAAGCCTCTGGAATGATTGTTATTACATTTTGCGTTATGTTTACACTCCCTTATTTATATTTCATGTTTAGGCAGGAAGAACAAGAAGATGAAAGTGTAGAAGGTTTTTTTGGTGTATGGAAAGTACACAAAGATGCAGTATGGGCTTTTATGTGGTTATTTGTAGGGCTTTTAATTGCATTTGTTTTTTGGAATATAATTTTACATGATTCAAATTTATTTAATTTTCAAATTCAAACTTATTGTTTAATAAATAATCAAGGAAATATTGACGAATGTATCTCTCAATATTCTTTTGCACAACCTTCTGTTCCAACAGGAGCATTAACAAAAAAAGTAAGACTTCTTTCAATTATAGAAAATAATGTATATGTTATGATTTTCACGCTTATTTTTTCTTTAATTTTTGGTGCTGGAGCAGTGTTTGTTTTAGCTTGGAATGCAAGTGTTATTGCTGCTGCTGTTGGAATTTTCACAAAATATCAAATTGCAGACCTTCCCCTTGGAATAGCAAGATATATGATTCATGGAATCCCTGAAATAGCTTCTTACTTCTTAGCAGCATTAGCAGGAGGGATTGTTGGAGTGGGAGTGTTAAGGCACAAAATAAAAAGTAAAAAATTCCTAAGAATACTTGAAAATGCTGTTTTAATTCTTTTTGTAGCCCTTATAATTATCTTTATTGCTGGATTAATAGAAGTATATATAACCCCCAACTTGTTCAAATAAATTTAAAAGTATAAAAAAATAAATAGTTTTATGGATATCTTATTAATTTTAACTATTGGAATAAGTTTTTTTTCTGTATTATTAATTCTTCCCTTTTGGATAAGAAAAATGAAAAGTATAAAATTAGTCTGGGAAGATATGAATAAAAAAGGGCATCCAAAAAATGTTGCTGGCTCTGGGGGGGTTATTGCAAATTTAGGATTTATATTGGGGATTTTAATTTATATTGCTTTTAATGTATTTTATTTAAAAAACACCCTACATTTAATTCAAATATTTGCAATT
>CAZBAB010000007.1:0-13239 GCA_964489815.1 Candidatus Woesearchaeota archaeon
AATTAATTTCAAAACAGGCTTTCCATTCAAATCTCTTTCTAATTTTGATTCTTTTATATTGTTTTCTTGTCTTTGCTTTTGCTTTGGCAACCCTTTAGGAACTAAATGAGCTCCAGCTGGAATTATTTTTCCTTTGATATCTTTATCTTCAATTAATTTCATTTTGTTCTCCTAAAAGATGTTTTATTAAAGGCTTTGTAATTTAGATAAGAAAATAAAGCCCAAGAGGAAACATCTGAATCACCTACTTCAAAACCATCTTTTGTTTCACTTAACCTCCATTTTGGAAAACCATTCTCATGAAAACCACTATATTTTCTAAAATCTTGTTCTATTCCCATAGCTATATCTTGCCTACCTGTTATGTTTAAATAAATTAAGTAAGAGAATAAACTACTAGAAACAACATCTGAATCACCTACTTCAAAACCATCTTTTGTTTTTCTTAAATACTTTTTTGGAAAATTATTATCATAAAAACCACTATATTTTCTAAAATCTTGTTCTATTTTTCTAGATTTATCTTGTCTATTTGTTATATATAAATGAATTAAGTAAGAGAATAAACTACTAGAAGCAACATCTGAATCAAATACTTCAAAATCATCTTCTGTTTTTCTTAACGCCTCTTTTGGAAAATTATTATCATAAAAACCACTATATTTTCTAAAATCTTGTTCTATTTCTTTAGCTTCTTTTTGCCTATTTGTTAAATCTAAATAAACTAAGTAGGAGAATAAACTACTAGAAACAACATATGAATCCCTTACTTCAAAACCATCTTTTGTTTTTGCTAAATACTTTTTTGGAAAATTATTATCATAAAAACCACTATATTTTCTAAAATCTTGTTCTATTTTTCTAGATTTATCTTGTCTATTTGTTATATATAAATGAATTAAGTAAGAGAATAAATCCTCAGAATAAATACCTGAATTAAGTGCTTTAAAACCCTTTTTTGTTTCACTTAACCACCTTTTTGGAAAGCCATTCTCATGAAAACCACCATATTTTCTAAAATCTTGTTCTATTTTCATCAAATCCTCTAAATTTGCAGGAATAATTCTTTTAATTGGGTCTCCTTGCTTTTGCTTTGGCAACTCCTTAGGAACTAAATGAGCTCCAGCTGGAATTATTTTTTCTTTGATATTCCTATCTCCAATTAGTTTCATTTTTTATTTTTCCTTAATTCATTTAATCTTTTGTAAAAATTGGCTTGATCTTTGACCCACCCTAAACCAATTTCTCTATCATTTACAAAGGGATTTAT
This sequence comes from Candidatus Woesearchaeota archaeon, assembly GCA_964489815.1. Taxonomy (GTDB): domain Archaea; phylum Nanobdellota; class Nanobdellia; order Pacearchaeales; family GW2011-AR1; genus JABIDC01. Next base: position 1,271 of record CAZBAB010000007.1, read on the forward strand.
TTTCTTAACAAATTGTCTTTGAGCCTTATTTAATTTTGAATAGTCAGCATAAATCTCCCCATTATATTCATAAAAATCATCAAAATTTTCTCCTTTTTGTGCCTTTTCTAAAGAAGTTAAAATAAAACTTTCATTTTTCCTAAAATCTTGTTTTAATGATTCTACAATATCTCTCATCATTTTTGGATTTTGTTCAAAATAATCTTGCCCTAATATCATTGGATTAAGTAGCTTTTGATAAGCCCCTGTTAGTTCAAATGCTTTAAAAACTAAATCAACTACATCAACATTCATATTTGGATCTTTTAAATGAATTAAATAATCTAAAGAAGCAATATATTTTCTTAAACTATTTAAGGTTCTTGGAAGGGGAGCTTTAATTAAAGAGCAAAGTGCTGTTCCATCTTTATTCTTATTACAAGTTTGACACTGTCTTGGCCAGACTTTTTCTTTGGCCCCAATTGCATCATTATAACAATTTTCCAAACCAAATTTCAAATAATTAATTACTGCCTCTGCTTCTAAACCCAAATCTCTTGAATTTTTAGAAATTTCTTTTTCAGCTTGGATAATTTTATCTGAAAGATCTCTTATAGGAGCCTCTTTAACATTAGGATTTGCACTTCTTAAAAGCTCTGCTATGATTCTATCTTCTCTGGTTGGCTTGAATTGTTCATAATCAAAATCCAAGGAAATTGCAAATCTATTTTGAAGAGCTTTATCCATACCAAAGGTCCCTCCAAATTCACCATTACCTAAATTAGCAGTTGCAACAAGAATACTATACCCTTTTTCTCCTAAAGGAATTTTCATACCTCTATGTTCTAAAAAGCCATTAGCTAACCTCAAGAATTGATTTTGGATATATTCGGGATATCTATTAATTTCATCTAAAAAGTGAAATAAGGCTTTTACATTTTCATTTGTTTCCCATCTACCTTTTTCTATTTTTAAATCACTATAAACCTCTTCATAAATATCCAGGTCTGCCTTTCCACCAACATCTACTGCCTTTCCATTTTCTAGTTTCTTTCCTCCAAAATAATAATTAAAAAAATCTTGTGCTAACTGAGATTTACCTGTTCCAGTATCTCCTACATACAAAGAGTTTAAGCGACCTAAAATTGCAGCAATTGCTAAATCTGTAACATTTAAACCAAAGATAACCTCCCTTGTGTTTAAGTAAATTGGATATTTCTTCTCAATTTCCTCTGGAGATTCTCCATTAAAAAAAGCCTCTTTTGCTTTTTCTCCTAATTTTAAATCTTCATAATCTAACTTATCTGAAATTTCTTTACTCATTTTTCAATTCCTTTAGAAATTTAGTTAAAGCAAACTCTATAAAATGAGATTTATTTCTAAATAAACCATTTTTTAAGGCTTTTTCAATTAGTGAAATCTTTTCTTTATCTAATGTTATACTTAATCTTACTTTCATATTTAGCATTACTTTTTAGTTACAAATATTATTAAATCATACTTTATAAAGTTTTCTATTTGTAACTACCAAAAAAAGATAACATTTTCTAACCGAAGATTTTATAAACCATTCCTCTCTTAAAAAAATAGTCGTTTGAACCATATCGTTTTGAGATAAATTCTATGCTCAAAGCGCATAATTTGGGAGACAAATATAATGACAGAAATAAATGAAAAATTCAAACAAGCATTAGATAATCTTAGAAAAGAAAAGCAAAGAAAATTTGACCAAACAATTGACTTAATTATTAATCTACAAAAATTTAATTTAAAAAAAGAACAGATAAATCTTATTATAACACTTCCCCATAAAATTAAAAACAAAAAAGTAGCAGGATTTTTAGAAGTAAAAAGCAATTATATTGATACAATTACCCCAGCAGAATTTAAGAAATATTCAGATAAGAAGGAATTAAAAAAACTTGTAAAAAAATATGATTTTTTTATTGCACAAGCAAATCTTATGCCAAAAGTAGCTACAACTTTTGGGAGGGTTCTTGGTCCTGCAGGAAAAATGCCCTCACCTCAAATGGGGATTATACTTAATGCAGATGAGAAAACAATTGCTAATTTAAAAGATAAAATTAATACAGCAATAAAAATAAGAACAAAAGAAGCAAGTATTAAACTTGCTATTGGAAAACAAAGTATGAAAGATGAAGAAATCTTAGAGAACATAATGGCAGTATACAATAGTATTTTAAAATCACTTCCAAGAAATAAAGAGAATATTAAAAATATTGAATTAAAATTAACAATGAGCAAGCCTCAAAAAATAACAATAAGATGAAAACAAAAACACAAAAAACAATTCCTGAATTTAAAAAAAAGATAATAGAAGAACTCATAAATTTAATACATTCTTATAAAACAATTTTATTAGCTTCAATAAAAAATTTACCTGCCTCACAATTTCAAGAAATAAGCAAAAAATTACGGGGAAAAGCAGTGATAAAAGTCCCAAAAAAAAGACTCTTTATAAGAGCAGTTGAAAACTCTCAAAATAAAGAATTAAAAAAAATAGAAGAATATTTTAAAAACAGCACAGCACTTTTATTTTCAAATTTAGATACTTATGAATTAGCTTATGAGCTTATAAAAAATAAGAGCCCTGCAAAAGCAAAAGCAGGGCAGGAAGCTCCTATTGATATTGAAATTCAAGCTGGGCCAACTGATTTGCCACCAGGGCCTGCAATTAGTGAATTGGGTTCTGTTGGATTACAGGTTCAGATTGAAAAAGGAAAAATTGTAATTAAAGAACCAAGAGTAATTGTTAAAAAAGGGCAAAAAATTTCTCACAATGTTGCAGATGTTATGAATAAGTTAAATATTAAACCTTTTTCAGTAGGATATATTCCCACTGTTGGTTATAATTTAGAAAAAAATAAATTATATTTAAGTATAAAAATTAATAGAGAAGAAGCACAAGAAAATTTAAAAGAAGCATTTGCAAAAGCATTATCATTTGCAGTAAATATTGGATACTATGGAAAAGAAACAATTCCTTTAATGATACAAAAAGCTGCAGCTTATGAAAAGAAATTAATCAAACTTATTTCAGGAGAAACACAGGAAGAAGACAAAAAAACTGCTTCAGTTACTGAAGCAACTCCTGTAGAAGAAAATAAAACTGAGGAAAAGAAAGAAGAGCCAAAAACAGATTTTGCAGCTTCATTTTTTTAATACTCAAATAAATAAACGGAGGAAAAATGGAATACATATATGCAGCACTTTTATTGCATAAACTTGGTAAGGAAATTACAGAAGATGCAATTAAGAGCGTTGTTGCAGCAACAGGTGTAGAAGTTGATGACTCAAAGGTTAAGTCATTAATTGCAAGCCTGAAAGATGTTGACATTGATTCTGAATTAGCCAATGCTAGTTTGGTTTCAGCAGCTCCAGCAGCAGGAAGCACAAATGCTCCAGCAGCTGAAGAGAAAAAAGAAGAAAAACCAAAAGAAGAAAAGAAACCAGCTGCAGCAGAAGGATTATCTAGCTTATTTGGATAATTTGTCTTTATTTTAATAGATAATCCTCTTTTTCTAGTTTTAACTAAATCACAATAATTCTTAAAAAGATTTAAGAGATAGGTCTTATATGGAAATAATTAGAACATACAAGTTAGATAAACAAGAATATTTTATAATAAAGAAGGATGGAGAATATTATGGTTATGAAGGAGATAAAGATACTCTTAATCGTTTAACAGAAGGTTCAAAAAAAATTAAAGAAGCTGAGAGAGAACTTCAAAAAGAAATTAGAGAAAAAATAGGAATAAAAAGGAGCAATCTTTTAAAAAAAGCAACAGAAATTATGGAAGAAGAAATACGCCTTTCACAATTAATAGGAGAATTACTTAGTAAAAAAGGGCTTGAAAAGTTTCTTGAAAAATAAAATTAACAACAAAACTTATAAGAGCTTCTTAATTTTTTATATTCTATGACTTGGAGTTTATATGAAAATGGAGAATTTCTTGCACCATTAAAGTTTTCTAATGGCAAAACACAAGAAGATGTTGTAAAAGAGGTTCTTGAATTAATTGAAAAAGGAAAAAAGATTATTTTTATTCATGGTGTGTGTGGGACAGGAAAATCTGCAATTGCTTTAAATATTGCAAGGAAAATAGGAAGGGCTTCCATTGTTGTTCCTGGAAAAAATCTACAACAGCAATATAAAAAAGATTATGAAAACAAAAAATATGTTTTAAAAGAAAATGGGGAAAAATTAAAAATTAGTGTCATTACAGGAAGAAAAAATCATAAATGCAAATTTTTAGAAGATAATAAAAATTCAATCCCTGTATTTAAGCAAGAAAAGGATGCAAAACTATATGATATTTTTGAAGGCAAAAGAGAAGAACTAAAACAAACTATTGCCAATGACTTATCAGCAGACAATCCAAATATTCCTTGTAAAATAGAATTAAAGGAAAAAAACTGGAATAAAATAAAACAATATTTAAGGCAAAATAAAAAGGTTGATATATCAAATTATTCAAGCATCTCTGATGTAAAAAGAGTTCCTGTGGCAAGTGTCTGCCCTTATTGGTCTCCTGTTTTACCTGAAAAATTTGATTTAAGCGGGCCTATTTTTAAGGATGCTAGAAAAAGAAGCTATATGGGAATGGGAGGAACAAGATTCATTTTTTATCAAAGGAAACCAGGTTGTAAATTTTATGAACAATTTCATTCTTATTTTAACTCTGATGTTATTGTGTTTAATTCCTCAAAATATAAATTAGAATTTGCAATGGGAAGAAAACCCTTAACAGAAATTGAAATTATTGATGAATGTGATGAATTTTTAGATAGTTTTGCAAATCAAAAAAATTTAAACATTGACAGATTAGAAAATGCCTTAATTCATACCTTAAGTGTAAATGAAAAATCAGACCAAGCAATTTCTGAATTATTTAAGATTATTAAGCACCTAAAAAAAGATGGGAAATTGAATGGGGCTATAGAAAGTGGGGAGATTTTGAGATTAAAAGAAACAGGAATTTATGATTTGCTTAAAATTTTTTTAGATGTTCCTGAAATTTTTCAAGAAATTGAAGAGGAAAGTTATTTATTTGATGTTTTAGAAATAGCTAAAAGTTTTCAGGACTTTATGGAAGAAACTTATTTAACAGTGCATAAAAAAGAAGAGCAATTAATTACAAGTTTAGTTACAACAAATCTTGCTAAAAAATTTAAAGAATTAGCAGATAAAAATAAGATTATTATCCTTATGTCTGGAACACTTCACTCTGAGTATGTTCTGAAAAATATTTTTGGAATTCAGGATTTTGAGATTTTAAATGCAGAAATAGAAAATCAAGGGCATATTGAAGTAAAAAAAACTGGAAAAGAATTTGATTGTAAGTATTCTAATTTTAGAAAGAATAAATTTTCAAGAAAGGATTACTTGAAAGCCTTAGACAAATGTGTAGAAATTGCACAAAAGCCAGCAGTTATTCATGTAAATGCATTTATTGATTTACCAACACAAGAGGAAGTACAAGAATTTAATTTAAAAAACCTAATTAGTCGTGAGAAACTAAGAGAAATTCAAAAAAATGATTCTGAAGGGAAGTTAGTTGAGGATTTTAAAAAGGGTTATGTTAAGGTTTTATTCTCTACAAGAGTTTCTCGGGGTGTTGATTTTCCTGGAGAGCAATGCAATAGCATTATTTTTACAAAATACCCAAATCCAAATGTTAAAGATGCTTTTTGGAGAATTTTACATAAAACAAAACCCCAGCATTATTGGGATTTTTATAAAGACAAAGCAAGAAGAGAATTATGGCAAAAGGTTTATAGAGGAATTAGGTCTAATACAGACCATGTTTTTGTTTTAAGTCCAGACATCCGGGTTCTAAATGCTTTTGAAAAATCTACAAATAGAAATCTTTAAAACCCAAAATATCAGTTTAATTATAAGCCTCCGTCGCATAATGGTAGTGCACCGGTCTTGAGAACCGGGCCCTTTGGGCTCCCAGGTTCGATTCCTGGCGGGGGCGTTTTCTTTTAACAACGATATTCATAAAATATGGTTTCTTTAATTTTGTATGAAAAAACAAAAAATTGAAAAATCAAAGTATCTAAAAGATAGTAAAGAAGATTGTATAAAGATTCTTAATATTTGGACAGCAATTTTTATTCCCTCATTTATTGCAATAATTATCTTTGGTGCTACATAGGGGAATATAGTGGTTTATTGGTTCTGCATGGTCCTAAGTTCTCTTTGGGCTATTTATTTTATCTTTAAAAAAATAAAACCCACAAATGAAGAGATAAAAAGAAAAAAAATTTAATAAAAAAGAAATATAAAGAATGGGGTCTTAACATTACAAAATTAAATAAAGAATATCAAACTCTTTCACAATCTAAATAATCTCCTCCACCAAGGTTTTTTGATTATAATTGGTTCGTTATGTTCATTAATTATTTCATGTTTTATAATTGGTTTGTCTTTTAAAATAGGGGCTTCTAATGCTTGTTCTTTAATTACTTCAGCAGCAGCCCTTTCAACAAGAACTCTAGAATAACCCTGACGAAGAAGAGCCCATTTTAAAGACTCCATAGTGTAACCTTTTTTTAAATTTTTTTTAATGTAATTAATAACATTCTTCAAATAAGATGGCTTTTCCATAAAAAAGGGTAATAAAAAGAGTTTAAAAAAATAATTATATTATCTTATTCTAATTGGTTTTTGGTTCTTATAGTAAATTATTGCTTGATTTAATCTTGATTTTGATTCTGCATAAATAGTTATTAAAGGTTTTCCTTTCTCTACTTTTTCTCCTGGTTTAGCATTTAAATACAATCCTGCTGCATGGTCTTTTGGGCATCCAGCAATTCTAGCTAATTCATTAATTTTTTTATTATCCATAGAAAGAACTCTAAGGTTTCTCCGTGCTAAAATTTCTTTTTTAAATTTAGCTTTTGGCAAATTCACTATTTTTCCTTGCTGTGCCTTAATTATTTGTTTAAATTTTTTAAAAGCTTGTCCAGAAACTAAAATTTCCCTAGCCATCTTTTGCCCTTCTCCTTTTTTTGCTTTTCCCACCATCTCTAAAATTTCTCCAGACAAAAAAATAGATTTTTCTTGTAAATCCAAAGGCCCTGTTTTTTTTTGGTCAAGAATATTAATTACATCAGTCATCTCTAAATTTGGACCAATCCCCCTCCCAATTGGTTTTGAACCATTAGTTAAAATAACTTTTATTCTTTTATGAAAATATCTTCCAAGGGATTCAAATTTTCTTTTTAATCTTAAAGCCTTTAATTTATTTACTTTTGCTGTTTTTCCATAGGGGATGTCAATTAAAATATAGTTACTTCCTACTGCTAATTTTTTTGAGATTATTGAAGCTAAAAGTTGGGCTTCTGGGTCTAATTTTAATGCTTTTTCTATTTGAATTATTTTAGAATCAGCAGGAACTAAACCAAGTGCTCCCCCCCAAACCATACATGCTCCTGTTTTTTTTACAATTTTTTTAATTTCCTCAATTGTAAAATCAACTTTTGCTATTGTTTCTATTACATCTGCTGTTCCTGCTGCACTTGTAATTGCACGTGAAGAATTTTTTGGAAAAATTAATCCTGCAGCAGCACAAATTGAAACAACAAGAGGAGTTGTTCGGTTACCTGGAATTCCCCCAATACAGTGTTTATCAACAATTAATTTTTTATTTAAAGAAAGTATATTTCCTGTTTTAAGAATTGCTTTAATAAGGTAAATTGTTTCTTTTTGAGTCATACCTTGTTCATACATTGCAGAAACAAACAAAGCTATCTCAGGCTCAGATAAAGAGTTTTCAACAATGTCTGAAATGATTTCATCAATCTCTTTTTCAGAAAGAGTTTTATTTCTTAATTTTTTCTTAATTAAATCCAAACTTTGAGGAGGCTGAAAAAAACTAACTTCAACTTTTTGATAATTTTTAAAAGGCATTATTCTCCTTATTTCAGAAGATAAAGCAATTTCTCCTTTTTTTACAAGATGACCCTTGACAACATCCACAACTGCAACAAGTTCTTTTGGTTTCTTAGACAAAGTTTTCATTAAAATTTTCCCCCGACTATGAACCCCAATTTTTTCAGCTGTCTTAAAATGAAGCATTGCAACAGGAAGCCCTGCAGACCAATTTAAAAATTTAACTTTTAACTCCATCTTCTTTCTAAAAAAGAAATACTATTTTTATAATTATCTAATTAGTTTCATTAATGAAAAATTCTCTTTTGATTCCTCAATAAAAAATTTTGACTTTCTTTTTTTAAACTGATAACCCTCTAATAAAATTAATAAATAAGACAAAATCAAAGGCCCAAGGATAAATCCAAGAATTCCAAAATAAAAAACCCCTCCAATCATCCCTATGAGAACTATTGAAGAATGTACTTTTGTTTTTCTAGAAACAATCATAGGCCTTAATATATGCCCACTAATAATAGAAAGAAATCCAAAAAAGAGAATACCAACAACCTTAAAAAAACTCATATTAACTAATGCATATATTGCAACAGGAACCCAAACAAAAGCTGTTCCAATTATTGGAAATACTCCTGCAAGAACAGCAAGCAAAGTAAAAAGAAAAGCATTAGGAACTCCAAATATAAAAAAACCAGCTCCTGCAACTAATCCTTGAACCAACCCAATTATGACTTGTCCATATAAAATGGAAGAAGTAATTGAAGAAGAGGACTTTATTAATCTTTTTTCAACATCTTTTGAAAAAGGAGAAAAGCTCTTCAAAAATTCAGATAATTTTTCCTTATCTCTTAGCACAAAAAATAAAGTAAAAAATACCACAATTAACTGCAAAGTTAAAGAGGGGAGTTCTAAAAGAAAATTAGAAAAATATTGAACTAATTTGTCAGTAAAAGAAACCATAAAGTTACTAATTGCATTTCCAACATCAACAGCTAAGGAGTTAGATTGAAAAACAGAAGGAAAAATAGATTTTAAGGGAGTAACAAAATCAAAATTTCTTGAAGCAAAATAAACTTTAACAGCCTGATTTATTCCTACGGGCACAAGAAACCAAAGTGAGAAAATAATAATTGCTAAAAGAACAATACAAATAATTAAAGAAGATGCATTAGGGGACTTTAAATAATGCAAAAGTTTTCTATAAACAGGCATAAAAATAAAAGCAAGAATAAATCCAGTTATAATTGCCATTAAAATAGGCTTAATTAATAAGAAAGATAAAACTAAAATCCCCACTAAAAGCCCTAATAATAAAATGTTTTTAAAAGAGTTTTCTTTCATGCATAAAGAAGGTTATTTAAATTTATAAAGTTTTAGAAGTGCAAAAATTTAAAAGCAGGGCTGAATAAAAAGTATTATGAATTTTATAAAAAACATTGTTGATGGAAAAGTAGGAGAATTTGAACATATTCAATTTCAAAGATTTAGCAAAGGAGAATTTAAAGAAAGAGCATTAATAAATGCTAAAAGAACAAAAGACAAGTTTACAATTAACACAAGTCCAGAGTTTGCAAATGAATTAGTAAAAAAACTTGCTGAAAAACTTGAAAAGAAAAAAACAAGAGTAACTGGAGCAATTGTTTCTACAAGTGATTTAGATAAAGAATTTAATTTTAAGGACAAAAAACAATTTCGGGGAGTTAAAAGATACATAATTGATACTGAAATGTCTGGAGAAGATGTTCTTAATCTTTTGAAAAAGTTTCCTAAAACTTTTTTTGCATTAAGTTTTGAAGCAGAAGACAGTAAATTAAAAATTAAACCAAAAGCCCCTAAATCAGGAAAACCTAAAAAAGGTGATGAAAAACCAAAAGCTGATTTTTGTAAATTAATTACCACAGACAAAGAATGGGGAGAAAGTTTTGTTTTTGAAAAACCAGATTTTAATAAAGCAGAAATCAAACATGATTTTTTTATTAATGAAATTATTATTCCAGAAGAATTAAAAAATGAAAAAGATTTTGCAATAATAAGAGAAAAATCAAAAAGAAAAGGAAAAATTTTAAGGCATTCTAAAATAGATGATGTTAAATATGAAAAAGAATATAGTTTTGTTGCTTAAATATGGAGAAGAAAAACTGAACTTATATAATTATTGAAACTATATTAGAAATTATTTTAATTTTTGGTTCCTTATTAATCTTAAAACTTATTGAATTTAATTTAATCTCTCTAAGCTATAGCATAAGGGGATTGCAATAATTATACTAGTTATAATATCTCGAATAGCACTAAATTCTACATACAAATAAATAAAGTAAAGAGTTTATTCAAAAGATCTTATCTGAATTTTAAGATTTATTTAAAGCAAATTTCTTGAAAAATAATAACCCTTTAACTTAGCATTACCCCCCTAACACAAGCTTTATATACCCAAAATTTCTCACTATTTTATTCCAGGGAAAGTAAAATGGAAATCCGCTTAATATTGACAAATGCCTACAAGGAAATCACCAAGAAAAGGAAGTTTACAGTTTTGGCCAAGAAAAAGGGCTGCTAAGTTCTTACCTAGTGTAAACTGGGATGCAATTGATTCTGGTAAAAATTTGAAAGGGTTTATTTGTTATAAGGCAGGAATGGTTTCTGTTGCAGTAAAAGATAATACTCCCAATTCAATGACTAAAGGTAAAGAAATCGTAATCCCAGCTACAATTCTTGAATGCCCCCCATTAAAGATTTTTTCTGTTAGATTCTACAAAAACAATAAAGTTATGACAGAAGTTTTAGCTCAGAATTTAGATAAAGAATTAAAGAAAAAAGTTAAATTACCCAAAAAAAATGAGAAAAAAATTGATGAAATTAAAGAGTATGATGATGTTAGGATTATTGCATATTCAGAAGTTAAAAAAACAGGTATAAAGAAAAAACCAGATTTAATTGAAATTGGATTAAAGGGAAGTCTTGAAGAAAAAATAAATTATATTAAAGAAAAATTAGGAAAAGAAATCTCTGTTTTGGATATTTTTAGTGCTGGGCAATTAGTTGATATTAGAGGATTAACAAAAGGAAAAGGATTTTCTGGCCCTGTTAAAAGATTTGGGATTCATTTAAAATTTCATAAATCTGAAAAAGGACGAAGAAAACCTGGGAACGTGGGTCCATGGCATCCTGCAAGGGTTACTTTTAGAGTTCCTATGGCAGGGCAATTAGGAATGTTCACCAGAGTTAGTTATAATAAAAAAATCCTTGAAATTGGAAACTTTAAAGACAAGGAAATTAAAAATTTAAAAAATTTTGGAGACATTAAAACAGAATACATTATTGTAAAAGGCTCTGTTCAGGGTCCAGCAAAAAGACAATTAATAATCACTGCCCCTTTAAGAGAAAGTAAAAAAACTAAAAAACATGAATTCGAGGTTATTGAATTAAGATGAAAGCTAATTTATTAGATATTCAGGGTAAAGAGAAAGGAAAAATTGATTTACCAAAATGTTTTTCAGAAACAATAAGAAAAGACATTATTGCAAAAGTAATTGAAAGTAAAAAAATTAAACAGCCTTATGCACCTTCTCCTGTAGCAGGAAATCAATCTTCAGCTAGTGGAAATCTCGTTCACAGAAGACATGTTTGGAAGTCACAATATGGAAGAGGAATGTCTCGTATCCCAAGAAAAAAAATGTCAAGAAGAGGTTCACAATTTAACTGGGTTGGTGCAGTTGTTCCAAATACCCGAGGAGGGAGGAGGGCACATCCCCCAAAAGTTATTTCAATGATTAGTAAATTAAAAATAAATAAAAAAGAATTGATGCTTGCTTTAAAATCTGCAATTAGTGCAACTGCAAACGCCAAGATAATTGCTTCAAGATATGCAAGCTTAAAAGATAAAAAGATAACAAATGTTCCTTTAATTGTTGAGGATAAAATTACCAAATTAAAATCTAAAGAACTTCTTAAGAGCATTAAAAAAATTCTTGGAGAAGAATTATCAAAAATAGCTTTTAAGAAAAAAAGCATAAGAAAGGGGAAGGGCAAACTTAGAGGAAGAAAATATAAATCAAATCAGGGGTTGCTTT
>CAZBAB010000008.1:0-13236 GCA_964489815.1 Candidatus Woesearchaeota archaeon
AATATAATAAAACAAAACCAGAGAAAGAACAAACAAATCCAAATAGTTATCCAATAGCAAAGAAATATATTAAAGATTAAGTGTTCCCTCCTACTTTTTATTCTCCAACAACATCATCTTCTTGAACCCTAACAACATCAGTAACTTTATCACCCTGCTGGAGTTTTACAATTCTTACTCCTTGGGTTGCACGACCCATTATTCTAATATTTTTAAGGCTAGTTCTAATTACAATTCCTTTAGCAGTTGTAATAATTATACTATCTGAATCTTTTACAGCAACAGTATTTACAACATTACCTGTTTTAGCAGTAACCTTTAGATTAATAACTCCTTTTCCAGCACGAGATGTTCTTCTATAATCTTTAACAGCAGTTCTCTTACCATAACCATTTTCTGTGATTGTTAAGATTGCCTTTGTTCCAAGAACTTCTAAACTCACAACCTCATCATCCTTATCTAATTTAATTCCAGTAACACCATAACTTGCACGACCCATTGCTCTGACATCACTTTCTTTAAATCTAATTGCTTTACCTTTTTTTGTAGCCAAACTAATCTCTTGGTCTTTTTTTACAACCTCAACACCAACCAAAACATCAGAATTATCAACAGGAAGCTTAATAGCTTTAACACCAGAAGCTCTTGGTTTAGAAAAGTGACTTAAAGCAATCTTTTTTACATAACCCTTTTTTGTGGCCATAAATAAATAATCCTCAAAATTTTTAACTGAAATTACATTAGTAACCTTCTCATCATGCAAACCAAGTAAATTAATTAATGCCTTTCCCTTTCCATAACGCTCAGCTTCAGGCAAATCATATGCTTTTAACCAAAGCACCCTTCCCCTAGATGTAAAAAACATTAAATAATCATGAGTAGAACAAGTCAAAAGCTGTTTTACAAAATCTCCAGTTGCTAAATTATTTCCAATAACCCCTCTGCCTCCTCTCCTCTGCTCCTTATATGTTTTTATATCCATTCTTTTACAATAACCCCTATCAGTAATGCTCACAACAACATCTTTCTCTTGCACCAAATCTTTTTCAGAAAGTTTTTTTATTCTTTTTAAAACACTAGTTCTTCTTGCATCACCATACTTTTCTTTTAATTCCTTAACCTCTTTCACAATAATTTTCAAAACCTCTTTAATATCTCCAAGAATTTTTTTTAATTTTCCAATTGTTTTTATCAAATCTTTTTGTTCATTTTTCAATCTTTCTGTTTCTAATGAAGTTAAGGTCTGTAACTTGGTTTCCAAAATTGCTTCAGACTGCCTGCGTGATAAATTATATTTTTTAATTAATTTTTCAATTGCTTCTGTTTTATTCTTAGATTTTTTAATTAAAGAAATAACTCCATCAATATCCTTCAAAGCAATTAACAAACCCTCAACAAGCTCAAGTCGTTCTTTTGCTTTTCTTAATTGAAATTTAGAACGATTTGTAATAATCTTTTTCCTATAATTAACATAATTTTCAAGAACATCCTTAATTCCAAGAAGTTTAGGACTACCATTAACCAAAGCCAAAAAATTCACATTAAAAGAATCCTGAAGTCTTGTATATTTATACAAAGAATTAATAATAAATTTGGGATTAGCACCTTTTTTTAATTCTATAACAATTCTAATCTTTCCTTTAGAAGATTCATCTCTTAAATCTGAAACATCCCTAAGCTTTCTCTCAGAAATTAATTTAGCAATTGAGGTAATCAAAACTGCTTTATTAACCATGTAAGGAATCTCTGTAATAACAACTGCTTGCTTTTTTTTAATTTGTTCAACAAGCATTTTCCCTCTCATAATTAATCTTCCATGACCTGTTTTATATAACTCAACCATATCTCCCTGAACAAAACCACCAGTAGGAAAATCAGGTCCAGTCACAATCTCACAAAGTTGTTCTACACTTATCTTAGGATTTTTAATATAAGCAATAATAGCATCACAAACCTCAGTTAAATTATGGGGCGGAATATTTGTAGCCATACCAACTGCTATTCCTGAGGCACCATTAATCATCAAAGCAGGCAATTTTCCAGGAAGTAAGGCCGGCTCTTTTAATGAACCATCATAATTATCAATAAACTCAACAGTTTCTTTATCTAAATCCTCTAATAATTCAGAAGCAAGTTTCTCCATTTTTACTTCTGTATAACGCATAGCAGCTGCAGAATCTCCATCAATAGAACCAAAATTACCCTGGCCAAAAACCAAAGGATATCTCAAAGAAAAATCCTGAGCCATACGAACCATTGCTTCATAAACAGCAGTATCGCCGTGCGGATGATATTTACCTATTACATCTCCTACAACACGTGCTGATTTTTTTGTCTGCCCGCTTGGTTTCAAACCCATTTGATGCATTGCATAAAGAATTCTTCTCTGAACTGGTTTCATACCATCCTCAATTGAAGGAATTGCACGAGAAACAATAACACTCATTGCATAATCAAGATAAGATTTCTTCATTTCTTTTGAAATTTCAGTTTGAACTATCCCTTTAGACTCTTCTATTATTCTATTCTTATCTATATTTGGTGTCATTCTCTTTCATATTTTTTAATTAATTTATTTAAATAGACTATTAAAGGTTCTCTCCAATTTCTTTCAAGTTGGGTCTTTATTAATTTCAAGATAACTTTATCCTCTTTTTGCAATTTTTTAATCTCAAGTGATTTAATCTTTTCCAGTATAACTAAATCTTTGGGATCTTCTAAAACATATTTTTGCTTATCTAAAGTTGTTGGTTGAAATTTCATCCTGTTATTTTGTCTCCTTTTTTATCTAAATATTCCAAAAATTCCTCTTCATTTAATTCTTTAATATTAATATTCATTCCTTCCCAACCACATTTTTTACATCTCCATTTCCCTTTTACTTCTTCACCAACAACAACCTCTACATCATCACTACCACATTTCGGGCATTCTCTAATCTTAAAAGTCTTTCCAGTTTTCTTCCTTATTATTTCCTTGCCAGTAGCTTTTTCATATTCTTCAGGAGAATCATAGCCCTCCTTTATCCACGCTGGTGTTTCTAATTTCTTTTTTCTTTTTGCCATTTTAAATTTTAACAAACCTTTTTATTTTAGTTCCATTAATTTCTTTATGTCCACAAAAATTCTCTAAGCTCCTCATCCAAATTGTTCCTTTGGGAAAATCTTCTGAATCATATAAACTCTCATAAATAACATATTCTCTTAATGGCTCATCACAATCTTTAGCAACTGCTACAATTTTATATTCCCCTCCCTTAAAATGTATGTATTTTTCTCCTATTTTTGGTCTTTCCATTTTATATATTTAAGTTTGCCTCTATGCGAGCAACTGCGTTGGCGAGTATTGGCTCACACATCTAAATTTGCCTCTATGCGAGCAACTGCGTTGGCGAGTATTGGCTCACACATCAAGGTTTGCCTCCAATGCATTTTCTATAATGAAATTTTTTCTTCCTTGAACATCATCACCCATTAACATAGAACAAACTTGGTCAGCCTCAACTGCATCCTCAATATAAATCTTTTTTAATTTCCGAGTCTTAGGATTCATTGTAGTTTCCCATAACTGGGTTGAACTCATTTCTCCCAATCCTTTAAATCGGGTTACATTTGTAGCATTCAACTTTTCACAAAGTTTTTTTAATTCTTCTTCAGAATACACATAATAATCCTTTTTCTTCCTAACCCTGTATAAAGGAGGCATAGCAGCATAAACATAACCCTTTTCAATTAATTCAGGCATAAATCTAAAAAAGAAGGTTAATAACAAAGTCTTAATGTGCTCTCCATCAACATCAGCATCTGCCATTAATATAATTCGTCTATATCTTAATTTGTTTATATTAAACTGCTCACCCACACCAGTCCCAATTGCAGTAATCATATTTGTAATTTCCTCACTTGACAAAACTTTTGCAGGATTTGCCTTCTCAACATTAAGAATCTTCCCTCTTAAAGGAAGTACTGCTTGTGTTTCTTTATTTCTTGCCTGCTTAGCAGAACCACCAGCAGAATCCCCCTCTACAAGATACAATTCAGTTTCTTCCCTTTTTTTAGCAGAACAATCAGCTAATTTTCCTGGCAAACCACTTAATGAAAAAACATTTTTTCTTCTAACTAATTCTCTGGCTTTCTTAGCTGCAATTCTTGCTTTTGCAGAAGACATTACTTTATCAACAATTTTCTTAATTACACTTGGATTTTCTTCAAAAAATTCTGAGAGTGCAATAGTTGTTATTGAATCAATTAAACCCTTAACTTCTGAATTACCTAATTTAGTTTTAGTTTGTCCTTCAAACTGAGGCTCAGGAATTTTAATGCTAACAATAGCAGACAAGCCTTCTCTGACATCTTCTCCTGTTAAAGAAATTTTATTATTTCCATTATTTTTCTTTTTTATATAATCATTAATAACCCTTGTCAAAGCAGTTTTAAAACCTGAAATATGTGTTCCTCCTTCAACAGTATTAATTGTATTTACAAAACCAAAAATATTTTCTCTATAACCAGTATTATACTGAACTGCTATTTCAACAATAATAGAATTTTCTTGCTTTTTAAAATAAATTGGTTTATGCAAAACCTCTTTTGAATGATTAATCCATTTAATAAACTCTATTAAACCTCCAGGAAAATTAAATTCTTGTTTCTTTGAAGTCCTTTCATCAATTAATTTAATTTTTAAACCAGCATTTAAAAAAGCAACCTCCCTAAATCTATTCTCAAGAATTTTATAATCAAAATTAAGAGTAGAAAAAATTTCTTCATCAGGCCAGAATCTTATTGTTGTCCCTGTTTCCTCTTTGCAAATTCCAAAAACCTTTAATTTAGTAAGAGCTTTTCCTCTTGAATATTCTTGCTTGTAAATTTTTCCTCCTCTTTTAATTTCAACAACTAATCTTTTAGATAAAGCATTTACACAAGACATACCAACACCATGCAATCCTCCTGAGATTACATAAGAATTTTTGTCAAATTTTCCCCCTGCATGAAGTTTTGTCAATGCAACTTGAACAGCAGGAATTTTATATTGCTTGTGAATATCAACTGGAATACCTCTTCCATTATCTCTTACACTTACAGAATTGTCTTTATGAATAATAACTTCAATTTTATTACAATAACCTGCCATAGCTTCATCAACAGAATTGTCTAAAAGCTCATAAACTAAATGATGTAATCCCTCTTTTGAAGTAGAGCCTATATACATAGCAGGCCTGCGCCTAACTCCTTCCAATCCTTCAAGAACTTTAATTGAATGAGCACTATATTCTTTATTTTTAACCATTTTATTAATTACCGACGACAAATCATTTATCTAATGTTATCTTATAACACATTTTTAGTTTAAAAACCTTGCCATGGATTTTTTAAGAAAAATATTTTTAAATAAAAAACAAGATTCATCGACGATAAATTAAAAAAAATTTAACCTCTTTTATAAATTTAAAAATTCAATCTTGAGAAAACTAAAAGCCCTGCAAACATAAAACATAACAAATTTTTAATGATTTAATCTCTAAAAAATAAATAAAATTATCTAAAATTATTTGTAAAATTTGATTTCTTAATTATTATTTTTTTCTCTTTTGAAGGAAATAAAGTTTTATTAGTTAATTTCTCCCAAAAAGCAAGATGAAACTTTCTTAAAAGAAAAAACAAAGCAAAGGCAATAGCAATACCGCTAAGAATTTTTACTAAAAGATAATTATTTGATGAAAAAAGATTATGTAAATTAATTTCCTCTGGATTCTCTTTATTCCCTCCAAAAAATCCCCAATAATAATCACTAACATTTTCCTTTTTTGAATTTGAAGTATTCTCTTGATTTTGATTATTAGAACTCCCATTGCCTACATTATTATTTGAAGAATCAGAATTCTTCTGCAATTGACTCTCTGAAGTTCCGTTTATAACGCAACAAATTAATTTAATTCCATGACTTTTAAAACAACTTTCATCTGTTTCTTTATTTCCATAATATACATAACCAGGAGCACATTCTGTTGAGCATGTACCATTTACTTCTGTACAAGTTGGAGGGGTAGCTGGTGGTGATGGCCCCCCATGATCATTATTATCATCAGGAGGAGTAGTATCATTAGAACATCCACTTTTATCAAAAGATCTGCAATCAGCAGAGCATTTAAGAGTTCCTGTTTTAAATCCAAAATCAGCACATGTTTTTCCACTTAAATTATTACCATCACAAACCTCAGAACCTCCAAGTTCTTCACCTTCAATTATCCCATTTCCACAAGGGAGTTCTGCAAGATTCTCACACTTCCCTTCTCCAAACTTATTTACCTTACAAATTTCATTTGGTGAGGTACAAGCAGGAGGACCTGTTGTCCCGTTACAATCTTCTGGACAAGAAGAACAAGTCTCTTTATAATTATCAAGATCATCACACCTCCCATCTCCACAAAAAGGAGGCCCTGGACGAGTAATGTTCTTGCAATCATCTGAACAATAAACACAATTACTTGTAGAATTATCACAAAGTACTCCATTATTATTCCCATTATCACATTCCTCATTAAAACCAATTATTTCATCTCCACAATAACCAGGATAACAACACTTAAAATCCCCGCTTGTTGTTTTACCAGTAAAAGAAGCACCAGTAATTGGTGTTGGAGGTATTCCACCATCCTTGTTCCATTGAGGAATCTCATCACAAGATTCGTTGATTTCATACTCCCCATCATCTGTATTACATTGAGCTTTACATGTTCCTCCTGCCTGAGAACAATATGTTGAAGAGGTCTGTCCAGTAATACTTAATTTTCCAAAAAAAACATAATTAGCAACACCTGTTGAATTTTTAAATAAAAATTTTCCTGAAATCCCAAGGCCAACTAATAATACAATTATAATTAAAACAAGATAAAAATTTTTATCTATAAATTTCCTCTTTTTAATGTTTTTCATTTTATAATTAAAATTATTGAAAGAAGTTTATAAAGGTTTTTATGATTTAAAGAATTCAAATCAACATCCTGCATTTTCATCCCACAAGCAAGGGTTTGGCAAAAGGTCTTTTCCATATATGCATTCACTTGAATCAACACAAACACCATCAACACATGCATATTCACTAAAACCACAAGTTTCATTACTACACTCACAAGAGCATGCAGAATGGTCTAATTTACAAGTATTAGGATTGCAGGACAAAAACCCAATATTAAAAAAATGATTATAAGCTGAACAATCAAAACCTTGTTTTATACTCCCCCCTCTTGATTTTATCCAATCTCCGTCGCATTCCTCATTGCCATTGATAATTCCATCACCACAATAACCACAATCATCTAAAACATAACTCTTGCAATCAGAGGAGCATCTTAAAATTCCATATTCATAATTTTCAAAATCAGCACATGTTTTTCCATTTAAATTATTTGGTTCACAAATTTCATCTTCTTCAATTAAACCATCCCCACAAATTGCATTGCAGGAAACAGCACCATACTCACTTATTTGATATATTAATTTTCCATTTGCATAATAATAAGTTGTAATCAAACCATTTGCACTTTCTTCTTTTCTATACCTATTTCCATTTGCATTATAATAATATTTTATACATTCTCCATTTGGAAATTCAACTTTTCTTAATTTATTATTGTAGTCATAAATAAAATGTGTAACTCCCTGAGCATCTTTCTTATAAATTAAATTTCCTTGTGCATCATAAGTATAATTTGCTAATTTTGAAACTTGCTTTAATTTATTTGTATTAGGATAATAAATATATTGATAAAAAGTATTATTAAAAGTGCTGTTTATTCTATTCCCAATTTTATCATAAGAATAAAAAATATTAAATCCATAAATATCTGAATAATTAACTTTATTTAAGCGATTTAAGTTATCATAAGAATAAAAAATATTTTTGTTTTGAGTAACTAATTTTTCATTTAATAAATTTCCTATATTATCATAAGAATATTCTCTTGCAAAGTAATTTTCACCTTGTTTTTGTGTTATTATGCTTTTAACTAAATCCTTATTTCTTATCCAATAATCATAAGAAGTTTTAACTCCATTTCCAAATTCAAATTCTTTAATTGTCCCAGAAGGATTATATTTATAATTTTGAGTAATTACTTTTCCATTAAATTCAACTTTATTTAATTTTCCAAGACTATCATAAGAATAATTATAAACATTACCATTAAAATCTTTCATTCCAATTAATAAATCTGCATCATTATAAGAGTAATTTATTATTTTTGGTTTTGTTGAACAATGCAAATTTTTTTCAGAACATTTTAATTTTTTTCCAAGGTTTGCATTATACAAAGCATTAAAACAACTTCTATCTATTTGAGTAACTTTTCCATCTCCATTAAAATCTGCATTAGGTTTATACATATAATTAGTTGAATAAATTAAAGGAAAATCAGTTTCATTAACAATACCATCCCCATTTAAATCAGGACATCCAGAACTACAAACGCAATTTGGAATAAAAATCTCAGAACTTAATAAACCATCTTTATTATAAGTAAAATATTTAATACCACTTTCATCTTCTAATTTAGTAATTTTTCCTGTACTAAAACCTGAATCATGTTTAAAATCTCCAATATCATACTTATACTTTATAGAACTTCCACTAATTCCTTTAATTTTAATAATCCTACTATTTTTATCATACTCAAAATTAATTACCTTCCCGTTAGCATACTTAACCTGAATTAGATTTCCTGCATCATCATACTTGTTAATAGTCATCCCAGAATCAGGACTTGTATAATTTAATAGCAAACCAATAGAACTATAATTATAATTAAAAATCTGATTTTCAGGATTAATAACTTTTTTTAAACTTCCGAGCTTGTTATACTGCATTTGTGTAATTGCTTCCTGATTTGTTCCATAAGCATCTATTTCCTTGATTAGTTTTCCATAAGCATCAAATTCTTTTTTTGTTTTTTTATGTGCAGGATTTTCATCTATTTCCCAATTACTTCCATAAGTTCTTCTTGAAGAATCAACTCCTGGAGATTTAATTTCAAGAACTCTCCCAAGAGCATCATATTTTAAGTATTGTGTTTGTGATATAGGAGTAATAGGTGTATTATTTTCATAAACTAAAAAAGGTTTTGAAACATTTGCTTTTCTTCCGTCGCTATCATCATTATAAGTAATTAAAATCTTAAGATAAGAATTCTCTCCTTGTTTTTGCAAAGTTTCTATTTTTCGTCCTAATCTGTCATACTTATCAGTAATTCCATTAAAATAAGTTCCGTATCTAAATGCAGGAAGCAAATCTTCAACAAAATTTTTTCTTTCATCTTCTTTTAACCAATTTAAATCTACAGCAGTTAATAATGCTTTATAATCCCCATCATGCAAAATGCCAATTAAATGCCCCCATTCATAAATTGGAACGATATTGCCTTGTGTATCTTCAATATACATTGGGTCTTCATGATATATTGTTGCATTTAAAACTGCTTTTGCTAAATGTTTTGGTTGTGAAAACTGCAAAGGAACATAATTTGCATAAAAACCAGAAGTATGAACATCTTTAAATTCTCTTAATCCATTAATTGAAGAAAAATTATGATAAGATTGAATATAAGACACAGAAGTATTAAAATAAGTTTGCAAAAGAGTGCTTTGAGTTTGCAAAGCATCAAAAATATATGAACCAAAAATCCAAACACTCTTGTTATTATTAAAAAGTTCTCCAATTTTAGAAGCATCATTTTCATTAATTACATTTGAATCTCCTGAAACAATAATTATAAAATCATAATCCAACATGTCCTCTGGCAAACCAATAAAAGCATTAGAATCTTCTTCTTTAAAAGGTATATTCAATGTATTTAAAATGTTAATTAAAATATTTGTATTTGGTTTAGAAAGATCTGTTTCGTAACTAACAACTAAAATTTTCCCTGTATCTTTTTTAGAAAAAGTTGTAATACTTCTTAAATTAGAAAAATCATCATATACTTCTTTTTTAGAAGGGCTTCCAATAGGATCACTTAATTTATAAACTTCTGTTTGCCTTCCCAAAGCATCATAATTAAATCTTTTTCCAATCCTTTTGCTTGGGGAAGTACTAACATAACTTAACTCATTAATAAGCAATCCTGTATTGTTATCATAATCTTGCTCACTTACTAATGAATAACCATCAAGCTCTTTTGTTTGTCTTGTTAAATAAGCATGATGATATCTTAAATCCTCACTTCCTCCAGAATAAACAATACTTCCATCATCACAATCATAATTTTTCAAAATAAAATGTTCATTAAATTTTAAATCATTTTCATAATTTCCTTGAGAAAAATCAAAGCAAGGGGGGAGATGATTCTCATAATAAGGATTTAATGCATCTTTATCTGTATAATAAAAATAAGTATTCAATCCTCTTTGGTCTTTTATTTTTACAAGATTTCCTGCTTCATCATACCATTTATCTATTTCAGTATAATTATTTTTATCATCTCTCCAAACAAAAGACTTTGTTAAAAGACCAAGTGTATTATAAAGAGATGCTTTAGTATATCTTTCATGATGCATAAAATTATCTTTTGTAGGAGCATAAGGAGTATATCTAAAAATAGGAAAATCATCATAAGAATTAATTACTTCTGAAAGTTTCTGCATATTAACAGGATCTAAAATTGTTTTTTTTGTAACCTTCCCAATTATCTGAAAATCAAGATTTTGCCCTTCATAAATAGAATTATCTAAATGCAAATAATTAAAATTAGTAATTAAATTATCATCTCCAGAATCAATAATATTTAAATTACCTTGAAGATTGCAAATAGGTCCAATTTCAGTGTTAGACTGACATCCTTCTCCAGTATAAATCTTAGAAACAGAATTTACCTCGCCATAATTTTCTATTCTTAAAGTATCCCCATATTTATCATACTTTTGAATAACTTTTGCATAAGTTTTAGAATCCATAGAATTATTTCCAAATTTTGTAATTACAACAGCTTGTTTTAATGGAACATAATAATCCCCCTTTAATTGAAATAAACCATTTTGTTCATCAGAATAATAAATTTCTTTCTTTCCTATATGCAAAGGTTTATAGAGAATTCTTTTATGCTGCAATAAATCAGAACTATCTAAAATATCCCAAAGAGAATCTTCATATTCATTTTCAGAAGGTTCATAATCATATACTGCATAAATATCTTCCTCAATTGTGTTTCCTGCTCTCCAAGAATTCAAAGCATAATAATCTGAATTAGGAGTTCCATAAGAACTAATATATTTTGTTATAGTTGCTGTCCTCATACCCTTAGAATTTGCTGGCCCAATAAAAGCAGTCTGTCTAATCCAATTTTGAATATCTGAACTTGTTTTATATTTATAATCATATCTCAACTCTTTTCCTTGTTCAGTGGTTTTTAAAATATAATTAGAAATAACATTAAGAGACATAAAAGTTCCATCTCCTTCATCTAATAAAATATCTTTATAATTATATTCAACAATTCCTTTATCTGGACTATTAATTTTTTTTAATTTGAAAAAATCTTTTTCTCCTTGATTATTATAATACTCATAAGTTGTAGCAGGATATAATAAATCACCATCTTTATTTTTTATCTCAACTTTAGTGAGTAAAGCTCCAGCATTACATACATTATTACAAATTGAATCAGCAGTTGGATTTCCAGAATTACAAGTGCAAGAATAAGGGTTATCCTCCAAATCCCCAGAATAAGTAAATTCATATTTTACAGGTCCCTTAAATCCTTCATAAGTTATTGACTTTAAACGAGCATTTTGGCTATTCCAATTACTAACATTAAATTTAATTTTTCTTCCAAGAGTATCTTCAATCTCTTTAATAAAAGGACTTCCATAAGTAATATCAAAATCCATTCCTTGTCTTTGCTTTTCACCATAATAACTTACATTAATATAATTTCCATAAACATCTATTATTTTAGTTAAATATAAATTTCCAGCATATTGATGTTGTTCATCTAATCTTGCTCTTGCTTGAGGATCTACATCACTCCAAGGAATATTTTCTTCTGTAAGAGGGTCTTTTGGCTCACAAGCAAGAGGATAATTTGGACGGCTTCCTTCAACAGGAGTTCCTAAAGGAACCCAATGGCTAAAAATATATTTTGTTCCTTGCAAATCTGTTATAACAATTTCATCAGTTGCTTTTGCATCAGTTAACCAATCTTCATCTCTATTATGATAAAAACTAACTTTAGCAAAATTAGGCAAAATATATTCACTATTGTAAATTGAATCAGCTTTAATAAAGGGATATCTTGAACCATCTGAAAATTCAACAGCATAATTCTGGTTTACCATACCATAACATTCAGGATGAGGAACAAGTATTTTTCCCATACTTGGTGCATTCCAACCATAACCCATTAATCCTGGTTTTTGCAAATGCAAAAGATAATCCTTTGCAGATAAAAAATAAATATTACTATTATAATAAGCATTTAAAGAAACATCCAATCCTGCTCTTCCTTTTAAAGATAAAATTGGAAAAGATAACATAAGATTACCACTAAAGGGATTAACACCACTACCTCCCATTCCTCCCTGCATTAATGGCTGATTTTTATAGTCTTCATCACCAGAACCAAACCAAGGAGGGTTAACATCCAAGCAAGTAGTTTCAAAACTATCACAAAAAAGAGAAGAACAAACAGGCTGGCATTCTATCTTAGAACTTACAAAATTAAGTAATAAAAAAAACAAAATTAAAAATACTATAACTAAATGTTTTGTTTGTTTTTTCATTTTTTTTCTTTTAAGTTTTTTATATAAACTTTTTTATGAGGGGGGGAATAAAGTTTAGTATTTGAAGGATTTAAAAAAGGAATATATTTTCTCTTTCCATCTTTGTCCTTATACTCTAAATAAATTTCAATCAAAAAACCAACAGTAGGATCCCTTAAATAAAAAATCTTAAAATCCTTTCCATACCTATATCCTGCTCTTTCTAAAAGATTAATGGTTGTTCCAATAAATTTATAAGAATTATTTTTATTTCCTATATTCTTATGATAATTTATTAAAGAATCTGCAAGATTATAAATTTGCTTTGGATTTTTTCCAGTCAAATCATAATTAGTTGCAAAATCCTTAGAAAAAAGTTTTGTACTTACTACAGAAGAGTCTATTTTCTTTTCAAGCCCATTATATTGCTTAATGGAATCTGGAGAAGAAAAATTATGAGGAAGATCCCAACTTATTTTGCTAAGCT